>CAZAME010000016.1:0-26883 GCA_964486445.1 uncultured Bacteroides sp.
CGTCGTGGAGCAGAGCCGCGCATATAGAGGTTGAGCCAAGACCTATCTCCTGCGATGCAATCTTTGCCACTGCGATGGGGTGGAGGATATATGGCTCGCCCGAGCGTCGGCGAATGCCTTTATGCGCATCGCGGGCAAAGCGGTATGCGCGCTCAATAATTTCCACCTTCTTCCGGTGGTTGCTGGCAAGATATCCGTTGAGCACATCGCGGAAGGCTTCGTCGACCATGCGGTCTTCTTCTTCGGGAGTATAAGGAGTAGGAGTGAGGTCCATAGGCAATGGTTATGACTCTTGTTAATAGTCACAAAATTACTAAATTCTATGAAACCCCGGCTAAAAATGGGAGAAATTGTTGCCGATGAAGTTATTGTTTCAGTTAAGTCAGGGCTTTGCGGTAATCATGGAGTCTATGATTAATAACCGGCAATGTTGGTTGATTGCGTAGAGCCGATATTACCACCATGGATTTTTGTAGCGTCTCACATAGCGGTCGGAGTTATTCTTTGACTCAAAGATCTCAAAATCATCACCATGCATAAAGCGATCCCATTCAGGTGATGCATATTTGGGGTTAACACCAATATCTCCGACTCCAAAATCAAAATCAAAGCTATATGGTAAACGGAAGTCTCCCCAAATACAGCGTTTTAACAAGGCCGGATTGTTATAGCTTTGCCATGTGCCGACGAAATTACGGTTGTCATATCCATCGGCCATATCCCATTTGTTATCTACTCTAATTACACCGGGTGCATCTTCTGCAATGCAACCAGACGCATCGAATATACCTCTGAACACTCCGCTACCTTTTTGCGAAGGGTCTTCTTTAAACGAGTATTCTGCTATTATTCCATATACTGGTTCGTTAATAACATCAATAAGATAATAGACTTTTTTATCTTAATTTCTCCAGTGAAATCGCAAATATTATTTCTTACTTTCGTGCGACCGCTAACTGAGTAGGTGAGAGCATCGGTCTTAGTTAAAGTGGGATAGAAGATGACTTCTATTCGGCTGCAGTCCTTGCCAAGTATGCCATTGACAGGAAAGTAAAACCGTTGATCTCCGTAATCGTCGTATGTAAGGAAGAAAGTAGAGTCAAGAGTAAGCTTGCCGTCAATGAAATCTTGTGTGCAGTCCGTGATGTCTTTAGTGTCTTTAGGTGTTATACGTTCCTCGTATAAGCTACTGAAATCCACTATATTATTGGCTGCCTCGCAGGTTGAGCGCTGCCAGGGGTTTATTGAGACATTCTTATCTGCCTTAGCCAGGTTGCTCCCGAAAACAGATGCTGACACAAGAAGCAACAATGAGAAAAATGATATTCGAAGCACTGCCATATATGATCTTTATTTTATAGAGCAAAGATAGGAATTTATTGCAACAAAAAATTAGTGACAGAGCTTAACTATCAGATGACCGATCACCGACAGGAGTATTGCCGACGCCATCCCGATAACTAAGCGCCATCCCCATTTTATTCGTTTAGGCAAAAGTGTGATAATAACTACGCCGATTATGACGCTTAATTTGATGATGAAATCAGAAGTCCACTCGTTCATTTCATAAATGAATTATTGTTTCCTACAAAGTTACGACAAAAAGGCCTACGCTAATAATAATAAACACACAAACAGACATTAGAATTAAAAAATGATTGTGGAATATCTATGTTTAGAGTCTGCGTTGCAATATCATATTGGCATAAACCGAAAAATTTTATTATCTTTGTCGGTGCATATCGCCTGCGGAGTCCCGATATGGGGTAAGGTGGGCGGCATAATCATCGCCGTGGCGCGTTGTTGCTGTGCAAGCGGCAAGCCCATGGCAAAGACATATTTAAAAAGCGTTTATCCGACGCTTATTCTTGGCTTCTTGAAATCTGGCAGTTTCATTATCTGAGTCAAGGATGAGGCAGCGATAGGCGCCTTTCGGGGTATGATATACCTAAGTAGGAGCGTGTAGCGATTACATGCTCTATCGCACCTATATCATACAGCGTGAGGCTCCGCGTTGCTCATTCTACTCAGATGGGCCCATGCCAGAGCCTCAAGAAGCTGAATGAGCAACAGATACAGACTCTCACGCTCTTTTTTTGTACTAATGCCAATGAGGTGAGTCCGGCGGCGATACTTATGTAGCATGGCAACTACGCCTATCAATTACGGCAATAAAAAATTCGGACATTGGAACATCTATGTCATCGCGATAGCTCTGACGCTTGTAGCTTGTGCCGTTGCTGTTGTTCTTCGCCTATTCTCTGCAGCCGATCTGCCCTTCCAAACTTTTGCGGCGTTAATCGGTGTTATTATCACCGCCATAATCACAGGCATACTATTGAAAGGACAAAGCGATGCTGAGCGCGAACAGAAGGAACGGGCCGAGATTTTCAAAGAAAAGCTGGCGAGTTATAACAAGTTTATTGATGCGCTCTGCGCCTATGTCACCGACAGCACTTCTCAGAACAAAAAGGCTCTGACATTCCACACTATAGCATTGAAGATGCACTCGACCTCCGAGGACATGGCAAAGCACTATCACAATGTGACGGCGATTCTGGCCTCGACAGGAAATAAGCAAGAGACGGCAGCTTTGGTTAATGCTCTAAATGAAATCGCTACATCTTTCCGCTCGGAGCTGTATGGTTACGAGAACGATGATGACTTGTCTCTGCGATCTATAATTGCCGATTTTACCAAGGCTATTGAGGGTAGTCAGGAAGAGCCTTCGGATAAAGAGCGCGAAGATGAGATACGAGAGGATGAGAATGAAGATAAATCGCTGAGTGAATCGTCGCTTCCTGCGTGGGATACAAAGCTAAAAGAACTTGCCGCCCTTGGATGGAATATTGAGACTGCTCCCGATATGGTTAAACTCTCTTCAGCCAAGACTCCTGTGGTAATATCAATCTACAGAAAGAAAGGCAAATATGTGATTGAAGCCACTAACCCCGGCGACAGTGATTTCTCTCAACGTCTTAAGGATAGCTTCAAAGGCTCACGCAGATATGGCACTTGGTGGCGTGAACTTCCTATAAGTAATTATGGCGTGACAGAGGGGACTCTTGTGGCGCAACTCCCGACAAATGCCCGCGCCCGCGCCTCAGTGATTAAGTGGATCGACAAACTGCTTCAGACAATATAGAATCGTAGACTCACGGATATAATAACATGGATCTCACTGGTATACTTATATTTTTAGGTGTTTTGGCAATCTGTCAGACTGGCGCCTATCTGCTGATAAAAGCAAAAGACATATTTTGGTTCCCATTGATTATCACGACTATTATCGCTCTCATGGAATTATTATATGTCCATTTTACAGAAGATGCGCTGTTGATAACCGATATGGAAGTTGTCGGCATGAAAGTAGGGTTTGCCTCTGTATTGTTGTATGGTATCTTATTGGGAATGCAGACGATAACTATTTTTGAACTATGCTATGAGCACGAAGACGAGTATGGAATAGATGACAGCATCATGGCAGGGGTGCCTTTTATTGCGGTGATTGGCGCGGTGTTGCTGACTCTCATAGGATTCGTGGTTATTACCTATCCTTGGTTCTGGGGATTTTTAGGCATTTGCGCAGTTCTTGTCGTCTTGTTGTATGTGTTTGGCTCGTATGAGTTTGATGTAAATATTGAAGGAGTTCTTTCGTTGGCGATGCTCTGTGCTGTTATTGTGGCATATTGGTTGTATTCAATGACGATTTGTCAGCATGTGCTCATAGCGGCAATAGGCTTATTACTGGCCGGATGGATATATAAGAAAAGCGAATATTCGATATTTCCTTCATATAAAAGCACTACTTCATCGTCTTCCTCTACCTCTGCTCCAAGTGCACATTCAGCACGCAGTAGGTCTATTGGCGAACGAGATAACGACAGGACCGTGACAATAAAAGGGGTGTATCAGATGAATGGCCCCAAACCGTTCACACGTGTAATAAGGTGCTCTTCGCAGTCGGAGGTCAGTTATTATACTCAACTTATGGGCAGTAAGTCAAAACAGGCTGCCTGGATTTCAACCAACTTCCCCGGTGCCCACACAGAGCGCGGCTTTTCGATGTCAATAAACATTAAATAACCACTTATATATGAAACGTATCAAAATTTTAGCAATGGCTGGACTACTCGCGCTGATGAGTCTGTCTTGCTCAAAAAACGACCCTGCTCAGCTTTATCAAGAGATAAAGTCTGTTGACAAGATGGTGTTTGCGTCGATGACTATTACGAAGATTGCAAAAATGGAGAGTTCTGACTGGTACACTTTCGGGAAACGGATTGCCGCATACTCCTACGACACCTATATGCGGGCATATATTGATCTGTCGGCTCTGCAGATGGATGACCTTGTTTTTGATGATGACGCAAAGACCGTTAAGGTAATGTTGCCTCCGGTGGTTACAGAGATCACAGGGCGCGACATGGAGATGCGCAAGGAGTATGAAAACATCGGAATGCTCCGCTCGGATCTTGACTCTAAAGAGCGCGCCGAAATAAAAGAAGTGGCTAATACCTCATTAAGGGCTGAGATCGAATACAACCCCGTATTCAAAGAACAGCTCACCGAGGCCGCAGAACGAAAAGCCCGCAAGTATTTTGAGGCTGTTTTTAAAGCTAACGGATATGAGGCCAACATAAATTTCAAACAATCATCTAATAACAACAGCAGTAATGATAAAGACATCTAAGTATATCATCGTCATAGCAGGCGCACTGGTCGTTGCAGCATTGGCGTATTTTTATTTTACCGGTTCGAGGAAAAGCATAGATGCATTTGCGAGTCAGATCAGAAATGTCAAAACCATGGCTCAGCTATGCACTGTTGAACTTTATAGTGAAGTAGCGGTAAAGGATACAGTTAATGAAAAGGTGCTCTTCGGTATACAGAAACAGTGTGGTAATGTGTCATTCGATCTTGAAAAAATGCAAATTGATGATTCGGGAGATACCGTGAGAATAGTCCTTGGCCCTGAGATTGTAGAGGTCAATGAATCTGCCGATTATAACTCATGGGAAGTGATTGACACTAAAGGTTTGTCGCTGTTGACGAGTGACAAACTGACAGATGAGGAGGAGAATCAGGTTAAGTCGAATATCCGCAAAAACTCCATCAAACAACTCTATCAAAATGGAACTATAGAAAGAGCACGAGCTGAAGGCGTCAGAAATCTTATGTCGTTGATGGAAAAAGTGTACCGTAAGCCGGTCAAAGTTACCGATCCTACCCCCAAGGGAGCACATGCCGATGAATACTAAAAACAAGTATGGCCCATTGTATCTTGTCTTGACGTTGTTTGCTGCCTATCTGGTGATAAAGTGGACATGCCGTCTATTGATGAGCATCATGGATTGTCTTTTTATCGTCGTAATTGTGGGGTGCATTATATGGTATGCACGGCTTCCGCAGTGGAAGAAATTGGAATATAAAAATCGACTGCGTGACAAATGCAGAGCACTCAAGCAAGCGATAGGTCTTGATTGATTACAAAAATCCCTCTTCGGCGTGCGATGACGCGGGGAGGGATCTTTGCTACTGCTTATATGCGACTGTTTCAGAAGAGGATTATCAGCATTTTTACTAATTTTGCGTTCTAATCAAAAACGAAGACGCAAGGTGAATATCTTTCTCAATATTATATGGGTTGTGTTTGGCGGGTGGATGATTGCCGTCGAGTATGTAATTTCAAGTATGCTGCTGATGATTACCATCATCGGTATCCCTTTCGGTCTACAGACAATGAAGTTGGCAGTTCTCTCACTATGGCCGTTTGGCACTGACATCAGTGACGACACTTGGCCATCGGGGTGCCTTGCCGGCATTATGAATGTAATCTGGTGGTTTGTAGGTGGCTTCGGCATAGCGCTAACACATCTTTTGTGGGGATTGATATTTTGCATAACGATAATAGGCATACCTTTTGGAGTGCAGCATTTTAAATTGATGAAACTTGCTCTGCTGCCTTTCGGGATGACGGTAAACTGAGTTGATGAATTCACACAATGGCTGATTGCACTAAGGATAAACAAACACGTCATTCGCTTATAGCCAACCGCACGGCATTCTTGGTTATCGGATGCCTCGAGGCAGCCTGGGCTCCATTGGTGCCATACGTGAAAAGCGCTTTCACTCTCGACGAAGAGACTCTTGGCCTGCTTATGCTTTGCACGGGGCTGGGATCTGTTATGTCATTGCCTGTATCAGGATGGCTATGCATGAGATTTGGAGCAAAACGTGTGGTGTATTTCTCAGGGTTCCTGATGGCGTTAGCATTACTGACAATAAGTCTGTTGTTTAACGTATGGCTAACGGCCGCGATGCTGATTATATTTGGTGGGTGCACCATTTCTATTGATGTCGCCGCCAACATCAACGGTGTGGCAATCGAGCATAAGACAGGCCGGCACCTCATGTCGGGATTTCATGGAGGCTACTCTCTTGGCACTTTGATTGGTGCCGGAGCAATGAGTGTCTTGTTCACGTTCGGCATTGTTCCTGCTTGGGCAGTAGCGTGCTGCATGGTTCTGACGGTGGGTGCGATGGTTCTTGGTTGTCGCGGGCTATTGCATAAAGATGACCTAATGAGTGCCAATACACCGACCGAAAGTAAACAGACAGCGAGGAAAGCGTTCTCCATTCCACCAATGGTTGTAGTCATAGGCTTGCTATGTTTCATCATGTATGCCTCAGAAGGTGCGGTAATGGGTTGGTCGGCAATATTTGTGAGTGAGGAACGCGGGGTAGATATCTCTGCAGCTGGGTTCTTTTACACCGCTTTTGCTATAATGATGACTGCGATGCGCTTTCTGGGTGACTGGCTTGTCGATCGGATAGGACAGCGGCGTGTAGTGGTGCTTGGGGCATTAATTGTGGCTCTTGGATTCCTGCTAATAATATTGATACCGAATGTAGTGACTACTGCCATCGGCTTTGGCCTTGTTGGAATGGGAGCTGCAAACATAGTTCCGCAGCTGATTTCGTTTGCGTCCGGTGTCAAGGGAATGGCTGTGCAAAACATTATAAGTATAGTAAATGCACTTGGCTATTCAGGTATATTGTTGGGCCCGGTTCTTATCGGTTTTGTCGCAAAGCATTATGGGTTGCACACCTCGTTTGCCGGAATCGCAGTTTTTGTATTGGTTGTAGCTGCAGTATCTGCCGCCACATTGAAAAGAAAAGATTGAATCGGAGTCGTGGCGTAGAGGTGTATTCGAAATAGAATCTGTGCAGAGATATTTGCGGTCAGAGCATTAATGTAGGCCGCTTGTCTAAAATATATACCACCAATATGCGTATATACCACCATTAGAGTGGTATACTCAGTTTTGGCCCTCAATATTCCAGCATCGCTTTCGTGTTTATGCCATTCCGCTTATGCTTTTCAAACAGAGCCCGTATTATCAGACTACCATATACAATAATTCAAAAAGTTTTCAAAATGGTTGTCCGTTTGCAACCATTTCAAAAACTTTTATTGCAGTCCTATAATAAACACTATGAGAAACCTTAAAGATAAGAGCTGATTACATTTGCCGCATTTCTTTTGCTCGTTTGAAACCCTCAAGTTTCATATTAGGTAAATGGGTCTTAATAATTAAAGTAATTGAGAAATATTAACTATCCAGCCGCGCTTTTTACCTTTGGGGCGAGTGATATAGCCTTTCTCAGCGAGGTTGGCCACCTGCTTTTGGATTGCGGAACGGTTGATGCCGAGGGTGGTGGAGAGCGTTGTGAGCGAGGTATTGGGGTCGGATTGAAGAACTCGGAGAATACGCCCAGGAGTTGTGGTGGAAAAGCGGATTATTTCGCCCTCATACCACCACATTGTTTCACGATTGCCCGATAGAAATTCAATTACTGCAGAAATATCTGCTGTCAGTGCATTCACCATATAGGTAACAAACGGTGCTACGGATTGGAGTGACGCATGTGCGCCGTCTGCTGGAATCGGCCCAACGGAAGCATCTGCGAGAGCTAAAGCATTAAGGTAGGCTCGCTTGTTTTTACTGCGGATAACCATCATCGGCCATTTGTGGCGGCGTAGGATGAAGTTGACCATAAGGCGGGCTATACGTCCATTACCGTCTTCGAAGGGATGAATACGTATATAGCGGTAATGAAACAGAGAAGCAAGCTGGATAGGTGTTAATACGCCATTAATAACCTCCTTGTTATACCAGGCCACTAAATCTGCCATGAGAGCAGGCGTTTCTTCCGGGGAGGCATATTCAAACCGTTCTCCTGTTGGCGTAATGACTGAATTGGGGCGTGTTTTATATCTTCCGGCATGAACTGTATAGCTTGTTGTTTCTCCTCCTGGTAACTTCCGATATACTTCATAGTCTTCCCGTAACATTACCTGATGAACCTGACGAATGAAAGTTTCAGTCAGCGGTACGTCAGACTCGGCCTCACGTTCAATCATATTCAGGCAGATGTTGTGAGCTTTCATTTCCTCAAGATCTTTCATTTTTGCTGAGCCGATGACCTCCCCAAGAAGAAGTAACACTTCAGTTTGTCCGTATGTGAGTGTATTGCCCTCAATATGATTACTGTTATAGTTGAAGTCAAGCATAAACTTACGTTTCATCCGCTTTTCATCGTCAGATGAGAGCGGAAGCATTTCTATCCATTGATTATAAAGGTTATCGAGATGATTCATATCGGATTATTTTTTTGTAAAAATATATAATATACCACTTATGTGCAAATATACCACCTAATTTGTGGTACATTTTGCGCGGATTGTGGATAGGGGTAAAAAGAAAAACCTCTGAAAATCATTGATTTTCAGAGGTTTTCTGCATTTTACTGTTTTGTTTGTGACCCCGGAGAGGCTCGAACTCTCGACCCACTGATTAAGAGTCAGTTGCTCTACCAACTGAGCTACGGAGTCATTGCGATTGCGTTTCTCTCAATTGCGATGCAAAGGTAAGAGTAATTTTTGAATTGGCAAAGTGTTTTGCTGATTTTTTTGAAATTATTTCATGCTTCAGTTTCAGAATTCTGCGTCTTCGTCAGTGTCGTCGGTGGCTATGTGTGATATTTGATACATGTTGGCGTATTCTTCCCAATCCGGGTCTTCCTCTGCTTCAAATTCGAGGGGTAGAAGAGGTAGCGAGGCGAGAGCTTCGTTGATTTTCTTTTGGAAGATATGTAGACTCAAAGTATAGCATATCCAGTCGCGACGGCCGTCGCCCGTATATATGCCGGTGATGACTGCAACAGGATCTTTGCGGAAGGCTGAGTGAAGTGCATCGGTGACGGCTTCGAGGGTGCGGGCTGTGTTGTCGTCAGGCATGCCGCTGCTATCGGCTTTGTAAGGGAGCGAGATCTCCACTCTATATTTAAAGCGTGGATTGCTGCGGAATTTGTCGATATCTGCTCTGCCGCTGACGATGATGAGGCTACCGGTGGTTGTGCTCTCTGTAGGCGATGACCACCATTGGCCCGGTTGTTTGTCTATTGTTGTGTTATCCATGGGCTGAGGATGAGAAAATAAAGGCTGCACACGGAGTGTAAGCCGGGTTATGTGGTGAGTGGATTATCGTGGCACTTGCGTGCGCGAATTCCACTCTGCCGTTCGTCATTTATCTGAACCGGCCGTTGCCGGCACGGCTTTAGCGGTCTACCCCCCGGCAACGGGCGAGCCACCCTTAAATGCCGGTATACTTGACCTTGCAACCCATAAGACGTGCGGCGCCGACGGTTGCCCGCCGGCCCGGTGGGCTCTTACCCCGCCTTTTCACCCTTGCCATCGCCCCGCAAGGGGGCGCTTTGGCGGTTATTTTCTGTCACGCTGCTCTGCGGTCACCCACAGCTTCCCGTTAAGAAGTATGGCGCTCGTTGTTGCCCGGACTTTCCTCTCGCCCCTCATGCGTGAGCGAGCGACGAACCCTCCGTGTGCGGCCTGTGTGTCGGTTGCCAGTCAAGAATCAGACGTAGCCTCTGATTATGCCGCGCTTTGAGTTGCGGATAAACAGCAGAATCTCGTCGCGCTCCTTAGTGGCAGGAAGTTCTGCCTCGATGGCATCGAGAGCGTCGGTGACGTTCATCTGCGACAGGTAGAGGAAACGATATATGTCCTGAATCTCGCGTATGGTGTCGTTTGAGAAGTTGCGGCGGCGCAGACCTATTGAGTTGACGCCTGCGTAGCTGATGGGTTCGCGACCTGCTTTTACGTAGGGAGGAATGTCCTTGCCGATGAGTGAGCCGCCCTGAATCATCACGTGCGAGCCAATGTGAGTGAACTGGTGTACGAGCGATCCACCACCAACGATGGCCCAGTCGTCTACCACCACTTCACCTGCGAGCTGTGTGGAGTTGGCAAGGATAATGTTGTTGCCGACAACACAGTCGTGTGCCACATGCACGTATGCCATGAGCAGGCAGTTGTTGCCAACGATGGTGGTGCCTTTTGATGCGGTGCCGCGGTGCACGGTGACGCATTCGCGGATGGTGGTGTTGTCGCCGATGACAGCTGTGGTCTTCTCTCCGCGGAACTTGAGATCCTGAGGAACTGCACCGATAACTGCTCCGGGGAAGATGCGGCAGTTCTTGCCGATGCGTGCACCATCCATGATAGTTACATTCGAGCAGATGCGTGTGCCTTCACCAATCTCCACGTCGCCCTCAATGGTTACAAAGGGGTCGATGATGACCGAGGGGTGTATCTTTGCGGCAGGATGTATATATGCCAAAGGTTGTTTCATATAGCTATATATATGTATGTGTGTCGGTTATTTGTTCTTGGTTATCTGAGCCATGAATTCGCACTCGGCCACCACTTTTTCTCCAACGAAAGCATAACCTTTCATCACGGCCATACCTCTGCGCAACTCCGACATAAAGGCTACGTGGAAGATGAGTGTATCGCCGGGAACTACTTTCTGGCGGAATTTTACGTTATCGATCTTCATGAAGTAGGTAGAGTAGCGCTCAGGGTCATCTACGGTGCTGAGCACGAGCAGACCGCCGGTCTGAGCCATGGCTTCAACGAGCAGCACACCGGGCATGACCGGTTCATCGGGGAAGTGTCCCTGGAAGAAGGGTTCGTTGCCGGTGACATTCTTGACGCCTACGATATACTGCGAACCGCGTTCGATGATTTTGTCGACCAGCAGGAAGGGATAGCGGTGAGGCAGGAGCTGACGTATGCGGTAGACATCCATCAGGGGCTCGTTGTTGGGATTGTAAACGGGTGCCTGCACATCCTGACGCTTGAGCTCGCGGCGGATCTGCTTGGCGAAAGTAGTGTTAATGGAATGGCCGGGGCGTGTAGCTATGACTTTGCCTTTGAGGGGGCGACCGATAAGAGCGAGGTCACCAAGCACGTCGAGGAGTTTGTGGCGTGCCGGCTCGTTGTCGGCCAGGAGGGCACCGTCGTTGATGTAGCCAAACTCGGTGACGCTTTTGTGGGGCACACCCATGAGGTCGGCTATATGATCGATTGTTTCCTGGCTCATGGGTGAGTCATAGATGACGAGAGCGTTTGCCAGGTCGCCGCCTTTGATGAGGCCGCTCTTAAGAAGGGGCTCAATCTCGCGCACGAAAACAAATGTGCGGCTGGGGGCTATCTCGGCGGCGAAATCTTCAATGTGGTCGAGAGTGGCATACTGGTTGGCAAGCACAGGCGAGTCGAAGTTTACTTTGACGTCGAGTGTGAGCTCTTCGTCGGGAAGAACAACGATAGACGAGCCGGTGGCCTCGTCGCGCACCTCAATCTTACGCTTTACAATGTAGTAATCTTTGTCGGCTTTCTGCTCGGCGATGCCTACGCGGGTGATTTCCTTGATGTAGGGGAGCGCACTGCCATCGAGGATGGGCATTTCGGGCGCGTTGATCTTGATGAGCACGTTGTCAATGCCTGATGCATAGAGTGCTGCCATGGCGTGCTCGATGGTGCCTATGGTTACATCGTTCTGAGTGAGGACAGTGCCGCGCTTTGTTGTTGACACGTATTCAGCCAAAGCGTCAACGGTGGGCATGCCCTCGAGGTCTACGCGCTGAAATTTATATCCATGGTTGTCGGGGGCGGGGCAGAAAGTGGCTTCTATCTCCAGACCTGTGTGGAGGCCTTTACCTTTGAGGGTGAAGGAGTCGTTGAGGGTGAGTTGCTTCATTGCAGTATGCGTGGTTGTTTATTATTCTTTATTATTCTCGTCGAGGCGGCGCTCTATCTTGCGCACTTGTGCGAAGAGTTCGCCGAGGCGACGGGTATATGCTGAGTTTCTATAGAATTCCTTTACTCCGACCGCCGGGTAACCCATCACAGTCGATTTGTCGGGGAGGTTGCCGGGGATACCGCTCTGAGCACCTATCATCACGTGATCGCCAACGTGGATGTGGCCGGCAAAACCTGTCTGGCCACCCACTGAGCAGTAAGACCCGATTTTTGTGGAGCCAGCTACGCCGGTCTGCGATGCAAACACGTTGTGGTTACCGATCTCCACATTGTGAGCCACCATGATGAGGTTGTCGAGTTTTGTGCCTTTCCCTATACGTGTAGCGCCCATTGTGGCGCGGTCGATGGTGGAGTTTGCTCCTATTTCCACGTCGTCGGCAATCTCTACGATGCCAAGCTGAGGAATTTTGCTGTATTCTCCGGATGCCGATGGGGCGAAGCCAAAACCGTCGGCGCCGATAACAACGCCGGCGTGAAGGATGCACCGTGCTCCGATGTGGCAGCCGTGGTATACCTTTACGCCGGGATACAGGATGGTGTTGTCGCCGATGACAGCGCCTTCACCTACATAGGTCTGGGGATATATTTTTGCGCCTTGGCCAATCTTTGCGCCTCGGCCGATGTATGCGAATGCTCCGACGTATGCGTCGTCGGGAATTTCCACGCCTTCTGCCACATAGCTCGGCTGCTCTATGCCCACAGGTTTGGGAGCCATCATTTCGTTGACCATCGTGAGCAGCGACGCTACTGTGGCGTATGGGTCATCAACCTTTATGAGTGTGGCTTTCACCGGTTGCTCTGGCTCGAAATCGCGCCGCACGAGCACTACTGACGACTCTGTGGTATAGATATAGTGGGTGTACTTGGGGTTGGCAAGAAATGACAGCGCTCCCGGGTGACCTTCCTCGATTTTTGCGAAGGTGTTCACGGTGGCTTGTCCGTCGCCTACTATAGTGCCGTTGACTAACTGGCTTATCTGGTCGGCTGTGAAATTCATTCTTTAGCTTCAATAAGATTTCGGCGGGCGGCGTGTGCGCATTGCGTTGACAATGCGTCATAGCACAACACTCACAGCCGCTCTACGGGCATAGAGCGGTAGGTCGGTGTGTAGAGGCGGCTCGCCTTAATTCAAAATTTTCACAAAGTTCTAAAAAATATTTTGATTATCTGCTAAAAATAGTCAAAAAATTGCGGTGCGGGCCATAGCTGGCTGTCATTTTGCTGCCGCCGTAGTCTGCCGAGGATACTTCGCCGGGGAGTCAGTCGTGTTGAGATAGGCGTATTCCGTCGTCGGCCAGCACAATCAGTCGGTCGCTGTATAGGTGCCCCAAGGCTTTCTTGAAATCCTTTTTTGAGCAACCTGCTGCAGCTCGCACTTCCTCGGGCGACGAGTGATCATTGAGCGGCAGATAGCCGCCGGCATCCTTTAACAATTTCATGATGCGCCCGGCTGCATCGTGCTCGCGCGAGCGGCTGTCGCCGGCAACTGACAGGTCTATTTTGCCGTCGTCGCGCACTTGGCGCACGAAGGCATTCACTGATTGCTCCACGACAAGTGGCTTGCTCAGATCGCTCTCATAGATCATGCCTTTATGCAGATTGTCGACAATGCATCGATATCCGAGGCCACCTACGTGCTCGGTCACAAGGGCTTTCACTCTGTCGCCGCGTTTATATCGCGGGAGCACATTGCCAAGAAATTTATCAATTTTTGCCGACGCCACGATGCGCTGGGTGGTGTTGTCGAGATAGACGTATACCAGATAAATGCCTCCCGGGCGCATTTTTGCCTTCTGTTCGCTGAATGGCACAAGTAATTCTTTCATAAGCCCCCAGTCGAGAAAGGCACCCACTTTGTTCACCTGCTTAACTTCGAGATATGCAAATTCACCGACCCGGGCGTATGGCTTGTCGGTTGTTGCAATCAGGCGCCCTTCGTTGTCGCGGTAGACAAAGACGTCTATTTCGTCGCCCGGAGCGAGATTGTCGGGCATATATCTGGTGGGTAGCAATATCTCGGTTGCACTGCCGTCGGTGAGGTAAGCGCCGAAGTCTACAAGGCGCTTCACAAGCATGAGGTTATTTTGTCCTATTTTTATCATAAACTAAACTTGGAGGATTGGCTAAGTTCGTAAAAAAATCCCGTAATTCGGCCCGTTGTGAAGCGGAATTTGGCAAAATTAGCTTAAATTTGCAGCAACGGGAGAATTTATCGGATGAAAATTCAACAACTCCCGTCTCACAATGTTTTAAGCATATATGGGAATCGACGCAATTACACACTATTTCCCCGCTCTGAGCGAGCGGCAGCGCGAGCAATTTGCCGCGCTCGGAGAACTCTATGCCGACTGGAACACCAAAATCAATGTGGTGTCGCGCCGCGATATAGACAATCTTTATGAGCACCATGTGCTGCACTCGCTTGCGATAGCTCGTTTTCTTGCACCCGTCGAGGGCTCGTCATTTCTTGATCTCGGCACAGGTGGGGGCTTCCCAGGCATTCCGCTGGCAATTATGTGGCCTGATTGCCGATTGCATCTTATTGACCGCATCGGCAAGAAAATCAAGGTCGCAACGTCGGTCGCCGAAGCCATCGGCCTTGACAACGTCACTTTTCAGCATGGCGACAGTGGCGAGTGTCATGAGCAATATGACTTCGTGGTGTCGCGTGCGGTGATGCAGCTCGACGCTCTTGTGCGCCTTGTGCGCCGCAATGTTTCGCGGCATTGCATCAATGCGGTCCCCAACGGACTGATTTGTCTGAAGGGGGGCGATCTGAGCGAGGAGACGGCGGCAGTGCCTTATAGCGTGGTTACTTATCCGGTGAGCGAGTTTTTTCCGCGAGAGGAGTTTTTTGCCACAAAAGAGTTGGTCTATGTGCCCATGGTGTGATGTCGGTTCTTTAAATAACGTCAGACTATAACATTAAAAAACAGAAGATATGCTTAAAATCGCAAAATTTGTATTCAACATGTTCGGTGTCAATACCTATGTGGTCTACGACGAGGATTCGCGCGAGGCCATAGTGGTTGACCCAGGTATGATAGATGAGCGCGAGCGTAAAGCACTCGACGACTTTATCACGAATAATAACCTGACAATTACTGGTATAGTCAACACTCATCTTCACCTTGATCATAGCTTTGGCATTGATCATGTGAAGACGCTTTACAGCACAAAGGTTATGGGCGGCAGCGCCGATGCTCCGCTGGGCGCTTCGGTGCCTCAGCAGTCAGCAAGCTTTGGCTTGCCTAATGTCGGGTCCCCCGTGACTATAGACATCAGCCTTGAGAATGGCGATCTTGTGCGTCTCGGTAAAAATGAACTTCATGTACTTGCTGTGCCCGGACATTCGCCGGGCAGCATAGCCCTCTATTCGCCCGAACAGAAATTTGTAATCGTCGGCGATGTGATGTTTAAGCGTAGCATAGGCCGCACCGATCTCCCCGGTGGAGACTTCCACACTCTTGTCGACTCGATACGCCGGCGTCTGCTCACTTTGCCAGATGACGTGGTTGTCTATAGTGGTCACGGAGAACCGACCACAATCGGTCAGGAGCGCATGCAGAATCCCTATATACAGTAATGGCAGCTGTTGCTTTCAGAAAGAAATAAATTACTCATACTTATATTTATACCATAGATTTTCTTGGCACAATGACAAAACTTACCTTTAACGTCTCCTATCGTACCGTCTGGGGTGAGATACTCTGTGTAAGCGGAGGCCTTGATGCTCTCGGTGGTGGAGTGGAGCAAAAAGCGCTCCCTATGTCTACCTCCGATGGTGAACACTGGACTGCGACCATAGAACTTAGCGACGCCTCTGAACCTTTTGACTATGCCTATATCGTGCGACGCGACGATGGCTCTGTGCGCCGTGAGTGGGGAGCGCCTCATTGCTATCATCCTGCTCAGCAGCCTGTGGCCCATTATACACTCGCCGATGCATGGCAGGATCGACCGGACGATGCTCCGTTTCTGTCGCAAGCTATCACAGAGTGTGTTAATCGCCGCGATGACCGTGCGGCAGCCGTAAAACCACATGTCGGTTCGTTGGTTTTGCGTGTGTCGGCTCCCCGTGTTCCGTCAGACGAAGTTCTGGCTATCTGCGGCAGTGGCGCCACTCTCGGCGACTGGCATCCGGAGAAAGCCTTGCGCATGAGTGATGCTGACTATCCTGAATGGGCCGTCGCTATAGATATGCAGAGTCTTGATGGCACAGAACAATATAAATTTATTACACTCGATGCAGCTACCGGGGCATTCCGCCGCTGGGAAGATGGTCCCAACAGGTCGTTGTGGTTCACAACCCCTAATCGTGCCACCGACATAGTGGTTATATCCGGCTTACAGGCTCGTGCGTCGGTGTGCCCTCACTGGCGTGGGGCCGGCACAGCCATCCCCGTTTTCTCGCTGCGTAGCGACGAAGACTTCGGCGTTGGAGAATTTCACGATCTGCGGCGTCTTGTAGACTGGGCAGTGGTAACCGGGCAGACCTTTATACAGATTCTGCCAATCAATGACACCACCATGACCCGCACGTGGATGGACTCATATCCCTATAATGCCAACTCCACCTTTGCCTTGCATCCGTTGTTTCTGCGCGTGAGTGAGCTTGGAGTTCCGGCCGACGCTTCCCGCCGCAAATATTACGAGAAATTGCGAGTTGAGCTAAATGCGCTCCCTCAGATTGACTATGAGCGCGTTACTGCCGCAAAAGAAGAATATAGCCGTGAAATGTATGCCGCTCATGGCAAGAAGGTGCGAGCCACAGCCGACTATAAGTCTTTTGTCGACCGCAACCGCCTGTGGCTACAGCCCTACGCTGCGTTCTGCGTTCTCCGCGACATAAATGGCACCCCCGACTTCACTCGCTGGGGCGAATACGCCGTATATGACCGAGCCAAGATAGAACGCTTTGTTGCCGATCATGAGGATGAGATACACTATGTTTATTACATACAGTATTATCTCGACCGCCAGATGCGAGATGCTCATGACTATGCCCACAGTCGTGGCGTAGCTCTCAAGGGCGACATACCCATCGGCATATCGCGCACAAGCGCCGATGCTTGGCAGCAGCCTCATCTGTTTTATCTCGACAGTCAGGCCGGCGCTCCTCCTGATGATTTCTCCGTTCTCGGACAGAACTGGGGCTTCCCCACGTATAACTGGGAAGAAATGTCGCGCGACGGTTTCGCATGGTGGCAGTCGCGATTCTGTAAAATGGCAGAATATTTCGATGCTTACCGCATAGACCATATCCTTGGCTTCTTCCGCATCTGGCAGATACCCATGGATGCCATACATGGGTTGCTCGGAGTCTTTCATCCAGCACTGCCTTTCACTCCTGAAGAGCTCAGGGAAAGCTATGACTTTAATCTCGATGTTGACCTCCACACCCGCCCGTATATCATGGATTACTTCCTGGGTGATTTCTTTGGTGAGTATGCCGACGAGGCCCGCGAGCGCTTCATGACCGATGCCGGTTATGGCCGACGCCTGCTCAGACCCGAGTTTGACAATCAGCGCAAAGTTGCCGATTATTTTGCAGCGCAGCCCAAAGACGACAAGAGCAACCGCCTGTGCACCGGCCTGCTCGGCCTCATCGATCAAGTGCTCTTTATCGAAGACCCATACGAGCGAGGTAAATATCATCCCCGCATTTCCGGTCGCACATCCTATAGCTATCGCTCGCTCAGCGATCATCAGAAGTGGTGTTTCAATCGCCTGTATGATGACTTCTACTATCATCGTCATAACCATCTGTGGTATGAAAAGGCCATGTGGAAGTTGCCGCCGCTCATTGATGCCACACGCATGCTCACCTGCGCCGAAGATCTTGGCATGATACCCGAGTGTGTGCCGGCTGTTATCGATCGTCTGCGCATCATTGCACTCGAGATTCAGCGTATGCCCAAGGAAGTCGGCTGCGAGTTCGGCAACACGAGCCGTTATCCCTACTACTCGGTGTGCACGACTTCTACCCACGATATGTCGGGCATACGCGGTTGGTGGGAAGAGAATCGCGAGGCCACGCAGAGATACTACAACAATGTGCTCGGCGAGCATGGCGAAGCGCCTTTCTATGCAGAGCCGTGGATATGTGAGCGCATCGTGCGCAATCACTTGCTTTCGCCCTCGATGCTCTGCATTTTGCCCTTGCAGGATTGGCTAAGTGTCGATGGCAATCTGCGTCGCGAGAATCCGGCCGAAGAGCAGATAAATGTGCCGGCTAACTCTCGCCATTATTGGCGCTACCGCATGCATCTGACTCTTGAACAGCTGCAGCATGCCGATGACCTCAATGCTGCTTTGCATGACATGATCGCCTCATCAGGCCGTTGATGAGCCTTGAGTATAAAGCAATATAAACGCACCCCTCAATGCCGACATTGGCTGAGGGGTGCGTTGTGTGTTTATTATGTTGTCAGATAGATATTAATACATTGGGGTAAAAGGTTTCGACGGGCGCAGATGGCGTGTGGCGTCGCCTACATATTCCTTAGACTTGCTGACATCGAGTTTTAGCACAGGAGCACCTTTGCGCAAGTCAACTTTGTTGAGGTCGACATAGTAGAGACCAAAGTTGGTGACCACGTCGAAATAGTATCGGAGGTCGCGCAGGTTGGCAAAAGATCGCCACTGTGTCGACGACACTTCTTTAGCGCTTTCGATGGTGTAGGTGTAGGGCACCGACACATTCATCAGTATTGAGCGGGTGATTGATGCGCCCAGATCGGCATCGCCGGTCTTTTCGACGTGACCGTCGAAGAAGTCTGCGCGCACGAAGCGGTCAGAGGAGCGCACTGTGCCCGGGAGCATGTTGGTGCCACCTACTTTCTTCCAGTAGTCGTTGATGGCCGACATTTCGGGGTAGGGGGGATCATTGGTGAGCACGGGTAAGTCCTGACCTTCATATATATTGATGTCACCGTTGCTGAATTCTATGATTGCCGAGTGGCCGGTGGCGTCGGTGACACCCCAGTGCAAGGTTGATGTCGTGCCGTTGTCAAACTTAGCGCCGGTGAGGTTGAAGTCGTGTTTCTTCATCAGAGCGATTACTTCATCGGTGTCGGCGCAAGTGTCGAGCAACCAAGCGGGGAACATGGCCAGTGACATAGGTGGCCGCCCCTGAGTCTCGGCATTGGAGTAAATAGTGCCTACGCAGAACAATCCGTTGACTACAAGTCCTTTTTCGTTCATGCCTTCAGTGACGCCGGCATCATAGCCTACTGCATATACCGAGCCGTATTTTGAGGTCCATGTAACTGATCCGGGCAGTGAATTGCCTTGTTTCTCAATCCCGCGGGGATATACATATATATTAGTGGGAATGGGGGTGCGCCAATCGAGCGAGCGGCCTACGATGCGCAGGCTGTCGTTACCCACATAAAGCACTCTTGAGCAAGCTGAGGCGTCACTGCCGCCAAGCATACCGCTCAGACCTATCAATGCAGCAACTGCCGAAGTGATGATGTGTTTCATAAGTTTGTCTTGATGTTTGTTTACAGTGTGAATAATCGTTTTTTATACAGTCTCGTCTATATAACAAATGTAGGAGTATTAAAGTTTGTGAACACTTTGCGTTTTACGTTGGTTATTCTATCAGTGCAATGCAAGTTTTTTTAGCGCGGCCGTTGTAATATTCGACCAAGTTGGATATATTTGCATCGGGGACAGCCCCGCACACTTTTCGACTGTTTATTAATCAATCCCCACAGAAAAGAGAAATGAGTATTAGGGAAAAGTTATTGATACTTGCGGCGGCAGCCATGGCAGTTGCTGTAGAGCCTGTTGCGGCGCAGCAGTCAATAGCCGCAGACACCTCACGGGTGCTCTCGTTGCAAGATTGCCGCTCCATGGCGCTTGTCAACAATAAAGATCTGCGCATATCGCGCCAGAAAATCAAAACGGCCGATTATCAGAAGCGTGAAGCTTTTGCGGCCTATTTGCCCGGCATCGACTTTGCCGGAGGATATATGTATAATCAGAAGGATATATCGATTTTCTCAAAAGATCAGCTGCTGCCCACAAAGACGTTTAATCCGCAGACTCAGTCTTATGAATTCAATCTGGTGAAGAACCCGGAGACCGGTATGCCTATAAAGGGTCCTGACGGGCAATATATCCCTGAGACTGTGGCTCTCATCCCTAAAGAGGCCATGACCTATGACATACATAACGTGTTCTTCGGTGCTGTGACGCTTACTCAGCCCATTTATATGGGCGGCAAGATTGTGGCGATGAATAAAATTACCGGCTTTGCCAAGGAGCTGGCTACGGCCATGCACAATAGCGAGGCCGAGAATGTGATATATGCTGTCGACGCAGCCTATTGGCAGGTTGTGTCGCTCAAGGCAAAATACAAGCTCGCAGTGAGCTATGTGAATCTGCTTGACTCGCTTGATAACAATATTGCGAAGATGCTTGAGGCCGGAGTTGCCACTCGCAGTGATAAACTGTCGGTTGACGTGAAACTCAACTCTGCGCAGATCGATCTCGTGAAAGTGGAGAATGGCCTTGTTCTCAGCCGTATGGCGCTGGCACAGCTTTGTGGCATGCCTCTACACTCAGCCATGCGACTCACCGACGAGGACCTCACAGCCCCTGCGCCGTCGCAGACTCCCGCTATAAACTACGACATGCAACAGATATATGACCGCCGCCAGGATCTGCGCGCGCTATCGTTGGGTGTAGATATCGCGCGGCAGCAGGCCAAGGTCGCTATGTCGTCGATGCTACCCAATCTTGCGCTTGTGGGCACATATTCTTTCTCTAATCCGAATATGTTCAACGGCTTTTCGAAGAAGTTCAGCGGGGCATTCTCCGTTGGAGCAATGCTCACTATACCTCTGTGGCACTGGGGAGGTAATCTTAATAAATATAAGGCAGCCCGCAGTGAGGCCGAGGTTATGAACCTTCGCCTCGAAGACGCCCGCGAAATGGTTGATCTGCAGGTTACGCAGGCATCTTTCCGCGCTCAGGAGGCTGTGAAGACATATCAGATGGCACTCACCAATATTGAGAAAGCTGATGAAAACTTGCGCACTGCCACACTGGCATTCCGCGAGGGCGTTGCTACAACCGATAATGTCATGGAGGCGCAGACCGCGTGGCTCAAGGCCAACTCCGAACTTATCGACGCTATGATAGATGTGCAGTTGTGCGACACCTACCTTAGCAAAGTCACCGGCACACTTTGAGAGATATATAATTGATTTTCATTGAATACAATCCTACATATATAATATATAGCATACTATGGCAACTAACGACAATATCAATAACGCCGCTTCTGGCGAAGCAAAGACGCAGCGCTCGCTTCTCATAACAATGGCTATTATAGTCATCGCAACGGCTGTGGTGGCAATCATCGGTTTCTGTGTAATGAACAAGCCTGCCGACATACTCGAAGGCCAGATAGAGGGCACAACCGTGCGTATCTCCGGCAAGCTCCCCGGTCGTGTTGTGGATTTCTATGTCGGCGAGGGCGACACAGTGCATGCCGGAGACACTCTTGTGCGTATTCATTCTACTCTTGCCGAGGCCAAAATGATGCAGGCCGAGGCAATGCAGACTGTCGCTACATCGCAGAACCGCAAGGTTGATGCAGGCACACGAGTGCAGATTGTGCAGGCTGCCCGCGATTTGTGGACTCAGGCACAGGCGGCAGCTTCTATCACACGCAAGACATACGACCGCATGGAACGCCTGTATTCAGAAGGTGTCATCAGCGAGCAGAAGCGCGATGAGGCTAAGGCAGCTTATGACGCGGCAGTAGCTGCTCAAAGTGCGGCCAAGAGTCAGTATGATCTTGCTGTGGCAGGCGCTCAGAGTGAAGACAAACAGGCTGCTGCAGCTATGGTAGATGTTGCCCGTGGTGGAGTAGAAGAGGTGCAGGCATTGCTTGATGATGCATATCTCACCGCTCCTTGCGATGGCACTATCGATCAGATCTATCCGCAGGTTGGCGAACTGGTGTCGCTCGGAGCACCGATAATGTCGGTGTTGAAGCTCGATAACCGCTATGTCACTTTCAACGTGCGCGAGAGCATGCTCGCTGATTTCGGTATTGGCAAGACATTCAAAGTGATGATTCCCGGTCTCGACAAAAAAGAAATTGAGGTTAAGGTTTACTATATGCGCGACATGGGCAGCTATGCCACATGGCGTGCCACAAAAACCACCGGCAGCTATGACTCCCGCACTTTTGAGGTGAAAGCCAAGCCCACAACTGACGTTGAGGGTCTGCGCCCCGGCATGTCTGCTATCTATTTCAAATAATTGATTTGATTTTAAAATAAAGTCATGAATCTTTCGGCAATGAAACAGTCGCTATTGCGCGGCATCAGCATGCTTGCCACACGCAAAATCTATCTTTTTGCGATGGTGATAGTGCCTGTGGGCGTGGCGCTGCTCTTTCTCTCGCTCATGCACGAGGGGTTGCCTCTGCGTGCGCCTGCGGCCATTGTCGACCTCGACCACTCGGCAATGTCGCGCAGTGTCACTCGCAGTCTTAATGCTGGCGAACTTCTCGACATTCGCTATGATTTTGACAGCTATGAACAGGCTATGGCCTCGGTGCGAAGTGGTGAGACCTACGGGTTCTTCCTTATTCCCGACGGCTTTGAGCGCGATGCGGTCTCCGGGAAGCAACCGACGCTTAGTCTATACACCAACATGGCTTTCTTTGTGCCCGGCTCTTTGTCGTTCAAGGGCTTCAAGACAGTGTCGGTTACTACTGCCGGTGCAGTTGTGGTCACGACCCTCACCACTATGGGAGTGACGCCGCAGACTGCTACCCAGCTTGTGCTGCCGGTCAATGTGCAGACCAACGCCATAGGCAATCCCTGGCTTAATTATAACATATACTTGAGCAATTCTTTTATTCCGGCCGTTTTGCAGCTGATGATAATGCTTGTCACTATTTTCACCATTGCCGATGAAATAAAGTATGGCACTTCGCGGCGTTGGCTTGAGGTAGCCCGCGGGTCTATTATCCGCGCTACTCTCGGCAAGCTGTTGCCACAGACGTTGATTTTCTTTGTAGTGGGACTGTGCACGGATGCGCTGCTCTTTGGCTATAACCACTTCCCCATGCACGGGTCATGGACTGCCATGGTGTTTGCGATGCTGTTGCTTGTGATCGCCTCGCAGTCAATGGGGCTTTTCCTGGTGAGTGTGCTTCCCAATTCACGACTCGCGCTGTCGCTGGCATCACTTATCGGCATTCTGGCATTCTCGATAGCTGCCTTCTCTTTCCCGGTGGAGAGTATGTATGGCAGTATAGGCATATTCAGCTACATCCTGCCTGTGCGCTATTATTTCCTTATTTACATCAACGAGGCACTCAATGGCGTTGACCTCTATTATTCGCGCTATTGGTTTGCTGCCCTGCTTGTCTTTCCTCTTGTCGCTACCACAATGCTGTGGAAGCTTAAGAAGGCATGTCTGAAGCCAGTGTATGTGCCTTGATGTTTCAATTAAAAAAAATAAAGACGGTGAGTGTTTTCAATAAAATATCAACTTGGTTCGGCGATCTGGCTCGCGCCTTCCGCACGGAGATCAATGTGATAGTGCACGATATGGGTGTGCTGGTCTTCTTCCTTGGCCTGCCTTTGGCCTATCCTATAATATATACTCTCATATATAATACTGAGGATGTGCGAGAACTGCCTGTGGCTGTGGTCGACAACTGTCGGTCGGCCGAGTCGCGCCAGTTGGTGCGCATGGTTGATGCCACACAGCAGATAAAGCTATATGACTACGCCACCGATATGGGAGAAGCTAAAGAATGGATGGCTGCCCATGATGTGTATGGCATCCTTGAGATTCCCTCGGATTATTCCGATGATATAAACGCGGGTAGGCAGGCAACGGCTGTGTTTTATTCCGACATGAGTCTGTTGCTGCGTTACCGTGCTTTTGTGTCGGCTTTGACCGATGTGCAACTTGCTGTCGGCACTGATATCACGCAGCAGCGCCTCGACATGATAGGGCTGCCGGCTCAGAGCGTCCGCGGAGGCTTGCCTATCAATACTCAGACCAACTTCATGGGCGATACCCAGCAGGGTTTTGCGTCGTTTATCATGCCGGGTATAGTCGTGCTTATTCTACAACAGAGTATGGTGCTGGGCATTTGCCTCATCTCGGGTACGATGGCCGAAGGGCGCCGGCGCCGCAAAGGTTCTGTGCTTCCCCTCCTTCGCGAAGATCTGTCGCCGACACTGATGCCCTCGGCATCTATACTTGGCCGCGCTCTGAGTTATATGGTGTTTTATATACCTCTCACAATCTATATTCTGCACTATGTGCCGGTGTGGTTTAATCTGCCGCATCAGGGCAGCCCGGTCGACTATTTGTTGTTGATGCTTCCCTATCTGTTGGCTTCAGCTTGCTTCGGCATTATGCTTGGCCAGCTTATGCGCCGCCGTGAAGACGCGTTTATATACATTGTCTTTACGTCTGTGGTCTTTCTCTTCCTGTCGGGTCTCACTTGGCCCCGCTATGCCATGAATGAGTTCTGGTATGCCGTGTCGGGCATTGTGCCTGCCACATGGGGTGTAGACGCCTTTGTACGCATCAACTCCAATGCATCTACTTTGGCCGAGCAAGCGCCTGCCATGATGTGGCTATGGGGCCTTGCAGTCATATACTTTGTGGCGTCATGGGCTATTGAGCGATTTGCGTTGCGGCGCGCTCCGAAATGACAGTTTGATCGCAATTGATTGTGTATTTCTGCCAGAATGTATATATTTGTGCGAAAATTAAATCATCGCGCAAATGAAAAAGGCGAAATTCGCATCAAAAGTTGGCCTCGTTGCAGCCACGGTAGGCAGTGCTGTGGGGCTTGGTAATGTATGGCGCTTCCCGGCAGAAGTTCATGATAATGGCGGAGCCGCATTCCTGCTGATATACATTGTATTTATTTTTGTGCTCGGCATTCCGGTGATGACCTCTGAGTTTGCATTGGGGCGAGGAGCCTCTACCGACGCTGTCAGTGCCTTCGGCAAGGTCTCGCCTAAGCATCGTGCTTGGGGGCTTGTGGGGCTTTGGGCCACTTTGGCGTCATATCTCATATTGTCGTTCTATATGGTTGTGTCGGGCTGGACCTTGCAATATCTTGTGGGTTCGGTCAGTGGTTCGCTTTATAATGGATCCGACTTTGCGACGCAGATGCAACAGTGTGTCGGGGGAGGTATGAGTTCGTTATGGCCCACTTATATAATGATTACCCTCAATCTTTGTGTGCTCGTAGCCGGTGTCACCAAGGGAATCGAGAAGATGTCGAATGTGGCGATGCCGCTGCTGTTTGCGCTGCTTCTTGTTTTCTGCGGTGTGTCGCTTGCGTTGCCGGGCGCATCCGAGGGTATAAAGTTTTTTCTCAGTCCGGATCTTAGTAAAGTTACAGCCTCAACATGTATAAATGCTATCGGCCAGGCATTTTTCTCTCTGAGTCTGGGTATGGGAATACTCATTACATATGCTTCTTATTACCCGAAAAATACGCGGCTTACGCGCACGGCAGTAACCGTCTCTATGCTTGACTTGCTTGTTGCATTGCTGATGGGTCTCATAATTTTCCCGGGTGTCATGACTTTTGGTCTGGGTGGAGAACAACTCCAGGGGGCTACTCTTGTTTTTGTGACACTTCCGGAGATATTTCATGCAATGGGGGCAACTCGTCTGTGGTCGTCGCTATTCTTCCTGCTTCTGACTGTTGCAGCTTTTACCTCTACTATATCGCTCGCTGAGGTGTCGGTGGCTATGCTTCAGGATAGATTCCGCATGAAACGCTCGATTGCCTGCATAGTGGTTGTGATGCCTTTGTTTGTGCTCAGTAGTCTGTGCGCTCTTAGCCTGAGCCCGTCGAGTGTGCTGACCATTGGTGGAAGCTCGCTCTTTGACTTCCTTGATACTTGGGCTACGAATCTTATGTTGCCTGTAGGCGCTATCTTGCTCTGCATTTATATGGGGTGGGTGGCTCCAAAAAAGTTTTTTATAGGCCAGCTCACCAATAGCGGCCGTGTCGATCGTCATTGGGCAGCCGTCAATCGTTTTTTAGTGCGCTACGTAGCACCTATTCTTATAGCGCTTGTGCTCGTTGCAGGATTGACGAAGTAGAAAAATCAATAAATCAGCATTATATATTTGGATTCACGGCAATAAATCACTACCTTTGCAGTCCGATTATGTCCAACTAAGTTTACTACGGCAGATGCCAGCGCGCTTTTGGCCGAGCGCGGTGTGTGATGTCGTAAAAATTAATTAATTATTAATCACAAAGTTAACTGTGGATACTTTAAGCTACAAAACTCTTACCCCCAATGCCGAAAACGTAGAGCGCGAATGGGTAGTGGTAGATGCCACCGACCAGGTGCTGGGCCGTCTTTGCGCAAAAGTTGCCAAACTTCTGCGCGGTAAATACAAACCCAGCTACAGCCCCAACGTAGAATGCGGCGACAACGTCATCATCATCAACGCCGACAAGGTTCGCCTCACCGGCAAGAAATGGACCGACCGTGTCTATCTCAACTTCACCGGTTATCCCGGCGGTCAGCGTGAGTTCTCTCCCGAGCGTCTGCTGCAGAAGTCGTTCAACAAGCACCTCAAGCCCGGCATCAATCCCCTTTACATCCGTGTGATGAAGGGCATGCTCCCCAAAAACCGTCTCGGTCGTCGCATCATTGAGA
>CAZAME010000017.1:0-26818 GCA_964486445.1 uncultured Bacteroides sp.
CACATTTCTTGCAATTGAAAAAGTAATTCTTGCTATGTACTATTAAAACAATGTGAGAGCAAATTGGTTCACAATTTTCTCACAAAAATTATATTTTTATGATTCGTGGGATAATTAGTGTGACTATATAAAGTTTTATTGCCGACTTGTATGCAGTCTCTTTGATTGTTAATGGCGTTGATATCGGTGTGGTAAGTTGTAATTGTCTAAGATATTATTATAGCGAGAAAAATATAAATCAGCTTTCGGCAATTTTTTTGTTGGGGGTGCGTTAGTATTGTAGATAAGATCTTATTTGTCAATTTTTGTCTGCAGATGAAAGTAACTTTTTTGGTACCTCCGTGTTTCGACCATCGTCAGCCTGCCGAGCGATCGGCGGGATGTACGCGTGTTGTCTATCCGATGCCTAACATTTATGAACTCACTGCGGCTGCAGTTGTGCGGTCGGTTGTTGGTGAGCCGGGTGTGGCATATCGTGATTTCACGGTGGGAAAACTTTCTGTTGCAGATTTCGATAAATGGCTTGATGCTGACGACAGTGATATATACTGCATTTGGGTGGTAAATCTGTCAATAGAGAGTGACCTCACAGCTATTTCTCATATACGTGCACTCCGAGGCGACGTGCCGGTGGTGCTTATGGGGCCCGGGCCGTCGTTCTTCACTGCTAAATGTCTTGCAGACGACAGGGTTATTGTGGTGCGCGGTGAGCCTGAAGCTACTTTAAAAGAGCTTTTTGAGGTATTCACGGCTGATGGGTGCAAGAATATTCCCACTGATATTGCAGGCACTTCTGTCTTAATTGACGGCAAGGTGCATAGTAATAAGTCGCGTGCCCTTATCGAAAATCTTGATGATCTGCCGTTGCCGGCACGTGATCTTGTCGCTGACCGCGAGTATCACAACCCTAAGCTTAAGCTGACACCATACGCAACGATGTTTACGTCGCGCAACTGTCCGTATCGTTGCATTTATTGTGTGCCGTCGTCGTTGTCGTTTGCGCGCGAAATCGAGCATAAGGCGTCGGGCGAGCCTGGCCGCAAGCCACGCATTGGTTTCAGAAGTGTAGAGAGTGTGGAGCAGGAGCTGAAACAGCTTGCCGCCGAGGGCGTGAAGGCTGTGGGCTTCATGGATGATAATTTTATTTGGAATGAGGAGCGCACGGCTGCTTTGTGCGAAGTCTTCCGCCGCTATGGAATTGTCTGGGGATGCCAGGCACGCGTCGATGCTATCACCGAGCCGATAGCCAAGATGCTCGGTGAGTCGGGATGCGGGTATGTAGATCTTGGTGTGGAGTCGTTTGACGATGCTATCCTCGATTATGTGCATAAGGGTATAAAGAGCGCCGATATATATCGGGCAGTGGAGTTGCTCAAGAAGTATAAAGTGCCAGTGAAGCTGAATATACTCATTGGTTGCAGTCCGCTTGAAACCCGCGAGACCGTGCGCCATACCCTGCGTGAGGCAAAGCGACTTGATGTAGACCAGGTGATGTTTAATATAGTGTCGCCTTTCCCGGGGACTGAGTATTATGAGATATGCAAGGCCAACGGATGGATAGAGGGCGGGGAGTATCGCCCGACTGATGTGCAGCGACAGTCGATACTCAATCTGCCTCAGTTGTCGTCGCGCGAAATGGAGCGCTTGCTGCTTCGCAATAATCTCAGCTACTTCCTGTCGCCGAAGTTTATATGCAAGCAGGTGCGTAGATATAGTTCCTGGAGCGAATTTAGCCACTCGTTGCGGGCATTGAAGACCAAATTATTCGGATGATTATGAAACTGTCGATTATCATACTTACCTTTGATGCCATGGAGCTGACCCGACGTTGTCTTGCGCCGTTGCAGGAAGTGTTGCGAGCCGACGGCGACGTAGAGATAATAGTGGTTGACAATGGCTCGACAGATGGCAGCCGCGAAGAATTTCTGCGACACGACTATATCCGCTATTTCTATCAGAAAACCAACCGAGGGGTGGCTGCCGGCCGAAATATAGGTATCCGTAAGGCCCGTGGCCGCTATATAATGTTGCTCGACAACGACACAGTGCCGAGCATCGAGGCGGTGCGCGAACTCCTGCGCTATATGGATGCTAATCCTGATGTGGGATTGTGTGCTCCGCGCTTAGTGTCGCCCGACGGTGTGACACAGCGTAGTTTCCGCCCATATCCCGGCATTGGCGAGAAGTGGCGGTCGCTGTTGGGCAAGAACCCTGATACGCTTGTCGGCGAAGAAGAACCAACAGAGGATATTGAGCCTTACTATGTGTTGGGTGCCTGCCAGATATTCCGGTCTGAGATTACCCGACAGAATGCTATGTTGCTCGACGAGAATATTTTCTATGGGCCGGAAGATGCAGACTTCTGCGAGAGAGTGCGCCGTGCCGGCTGGCGAGTGGTCTATCATCCGGCAGTGTCGGTGATTCATGACTGGAACAGGGCCGGGCGTAGCTTTTTTTCGCATCTTGGCCGCAGGCATATCGCCGCATTGTTTTACTTCTGGCGCAAATGGCGCAGGCTCAACTAATTTATCGTGGAGTCAGCAGGAGGTGCCGACTGTGTTGAGCTGTCGGTTGTGCCGGTAGCTTGTTGGCCCGGATTTTCTCCGCCCTTCATGTTGCGGCGCACAAAGTCGGTGAGGTAGACGGTGAAGAGCGGGAAGATGATCATGCCCGACACAGGAAGAACCACAGCAACAATTTTACCGGCAATAGTAATAGGGTTTATATAGCACCCGACAGTGCTGAGGTTCATCGCAGTCCACCATAATGCAGTCCAATAGGTGTCGACCTGGGTGTTGACCCCGTGCTCGAATTTATAGAAAATCAGGCTGCAGAAATATGCAATAAGCAGCATGATTGCCAGATATGAGATGAAAAACGATGTAATGGCGTTAGACGACAGATACCCCATGACGATAGACATGGCCAGAGCTCCGCGAGCCAGCGGGATAAAGCGCGCAAAATAGAGGGCTTCGGGGCCCAGATGGATGTTGTAGTGCGTGACGATGTTGAGGTAGGGCACCGACAGAATCAGAAACAGCAGTCGCCGGCGCACATAGCGCCACTTGTTCTCAGCAAGAAACAGCTCGATGAAGAAGTCGGCGATAAACACCATGCACACCCAGAACTGGAAATTCATGTAGGATTTGCTCTCGAGGAAGTTTATGCCCTTGAACGTATCAGAAGATATGAAGAAGATGAGTAGCACCGACAGCACGATCACCACCAGGTGAGCCACATCGCCCACCACACGCTCGAGACCGTGATGTTTGTGAACTCCGTTGTTGCCGGGTGGGGTTTGAGTAATAGAAGCAGTTGCCATAAGACAGTATATTTTGTTTTCTAAAAGAGTTGAAGCGTGTACTATGAAAAATACAACAACGGGGAGGAAGAAAAAGTTGCTTTTCAGGTCATGCCGACAGAAAACAGAGTCATGATTTTATATTCTTGATAAAAAAATTATAAATTTGCAGATGCAAGCCCGTTGTTTGCCTTTGCAAAGATGTTTATATGAGACTTACGCGCGCGATATCCCAGATTTACCGCTTCTATTACGATGGTTTCCGGCGCATGACTGTCGGTCGGCGGCTGTGGTTGATAATTCTGGTGAAGCTTGTGGTGATATTCGCGATCTTGCGTGTTTTTTTCTTTACGCCGACGCTTGAGGGCACAGACGACGAGAAGGCTGATGCCGTGCGCAGCGCACTGACTGCGATGCCACAATGACTATTGAAGTAAAACAATAAACAGATACGATGAATAACTAACCAATACCCTTTACTGCAATGAACGATTTGATGAGCGTAGTAGACTGGTCGCGCGCGCAGTTCGCGCTGACGGCTATGTATCACTGGCTATTTGTGCCACTCACTATCGGCCTGTCGCTGATAGTGGCCGTGATGGAGACTATCTATGTGCGCACCGGCAATGAGCGCTGGAAAGGCATTACAAAATTCTGGATGACACTTTTCGGCATCAACTTTGCCTGCGGTGTAGCCACCGGCATTATTCTTGAGTTTGAATTCGGCACCAATTGGTCGAACTATTCATGGTTTGTAGGCGACATCTTCGGAGCGCCGCTTGCCATAGAGGGCATTCTTGCGTTCTTTATGGAGTCGACCTTTATAGCCGTAATGTTCTTTGGATGGAACAAGTTCAGCCGCAAGTTTCATTTGTGCGCCAGCTGGCTCACAGCGATAGGCGTGTGTCTGTCGGCCCTGTGGATTCTAATTGCTAACGCCTGGATGCAATATCCCGTAGGTATGGAGTTTGACCCGGCGCAGATGCGTAATGTGATGAGTGACTTCGTTGCAGTAGTGACATCGCCGGTTGCTCTCAACAAATTTTTTCATGCAGTGACAAGCGGATGGGTGCTTGCCGGTGTGTTTGTCATCGGCGTGTCGTCGTGGATGCTCTGGCGCAAGACCAATGTAGCGGCAGCCAAAAGCTCAATAAAAGTTGGAGCATGGGTTGGCTTTGCCGGTATTCTGTTCACAATGTGGACCGGACACGGATCGGCAGTGCAGGTAGCCCGTGTGCAGCCAATGAAGCTTGCAGCAATGGAGGGGCTTTATCAGGGCCGTATAGGTCAGCCACTGGTGGCCGTAGGAGTGCTTGCCCCGGACAAGAAGCCCGGCGACGGCAAAGACCCCATGGCCTTCAGCGTCGATATTCCCTACGGACTTTCATTCCTTGCAAATAACGATATCAACACTTTTGTGCCCGGTATTGACAACCTCATCGACGGAGTGTCGCTTACACCCCAAGGCGACACCATCAACACCGTCAGCTATGCCGAGCGTATAGCCCTCGGCCGTCAGGCTCACGCAGCGCTTGCCGACTACAACACGGCCATGAAAGCCGGTGACACCACAGCAATGACCGAGGCCGCTGCGAGACTCAAGGATGCATATCCTTATTTCGGCTACGGTTACTTCACATCTGCCGACCAGGCCGTTCCTCCGGTAGCCTTGACCTTCTATTCCTTCCACATAATGGTCATCCTTGGCGGATACCTGATGCTTTTCTTTGTCGTGATGCTTTTTGTTGCATATCGCAAAACGGTTTTCCTCGAAAAAGCATGGCTTCACTGGGTGGCAATTCTCAGCATACCGCTTGTGTGGATCTGCTCGCAGACCGGGTGGATTGTGGCTGAGGTCGGTCGTCAGCCCTGGACAATCCAGGATATCCTGCCCGTAAACGCAGCAATAAGCAATGTGCAGAGTGCGTCGGTGCAGTTCACATTCTGGATGTTCGCAGTGCTCTTCACAGTTCTTCTTGCCGCTGAGATCTCCATTATGATTCGTCAGATAGGCCGCACCCGCAGCTACGACATCGAGAAAGGGTCGAAATAGATGTGACTATCCACCATGTTTAACGAGAAAAAACTACTAAAGATATGACACTTGAAATATTGCAAAACTATTGGTGGCTGATAATAGCCGTGCTCGGTGCGCTGCTTGTGTTCATGCTGTTTGTGCAGGGTGGTCAGTCGCTGCTCTACAGCACATCAAATGCCGAGGCCCGCAGACTGATGGTTAATTCGCTCGGTCGTAAGTGGGAGCTCACATTTACCATACTTGTAGTCTTCGGCGGTGCTTTCTTCGCTGCTTTTCCGCTGTTCTATGCCACAAGCTTCGGCGGCGCATACTGGTTGTGGATGCTCATTCTTGTGAGCTTTGTCGTGCAGGCAGTGAGCTATGAGTTCCGCCGCAAGAAAGGCAACCTTTATGGCACAGTCACCTATGATATGTTCTTGATGTTCAACGGACTCTTTGGCTGTGTGTTGCTTGGCGTGGCTGTGGGCACATTCTTCTTCCCTGCAGACTTCACGATAGCCAAGGCCGACATTATCAGCGCCTCGGCACCTGCGATAGTCAGTTGGCCTGCGCATGGCCTTGATGCCATTTGCAACTGGCGCTGTCTGCTGTTAGGCTTCACTGTGTTCTTCCTGGCCCGCACACAGGCATCGCTCTACTTCGTCAATAATATCGAGGACGCGCGTGCCGAGGGCGTCACATCACGCACGCAAGTGCTTATCAACGGTGGCGCTTTTGCCATACTTTTTGTGAGCTTTGTCGTTGTGCTGCTCATGAGTGCCGGCACATGTGTCGACGAGGCCACCGGCCGCCTGCACCGCGTTGATTACTTCTATCTGCATCAGTTGCTTGGCCATTGGTTCTGGGTAGGGCTGTTTTTGGCCGGTGTGGTTATGGTGCTATATGCAATTATCCGCACTTCCATGAGCACATATTATCGCCGCGGCATCTGGTGGAGCGGCGTCGGCACCATTCTGGTCGTGTTGGTGCTCTTCTTCATCGCCGGATACGATGGGGCTTCCTATCTCCCGTCAAAAGATATTGCTTCATCGCTCACGATAGCCAACAGCAGTTCGTCGCTGTTCACGCTCACAGTCATGAGCTATGTGTCGGTTCTTGTGCCCTTCGTGGTGGCATATATAGCCTACGTCTGGTATAAGATGGATGCAGAACCTATTACAGAAAAAGAACTCGACTCAGAAAGCCACACATATTGATCAGGCCTCATACACCTGAATCAACATATAATCGACACGGCAGTCATCATCGGAATTATTTGCGACGGATGACTGCCGTGTCGATGCGTGTGGATAATGTATTTTGTTAATTATATATAACACGGATTCGGTGGTGTGAGCTTGTTAGCTATCTTTGTAAGTTATGGATTTCAAAATATCATCAGATTATCAGCCAACCGGCGACCAGCCGCAGGCAATAGAGCAACTTGCGCAGGGCGTGGAAGACGGTGTGCCGGCGCAGGTGCTTCTTGGTGTCACCGGGTCGGGCAAGACCTTCACGATGGCAAACGTGATAGAGAAGGTGCAGCGCCCGACGCTCATACTCAGTCACAACAAGACACTTGCCGCGCAGCTCTACAGCGAGTTCAAACAGTTTTTTCCGGAGAACTCGGTGCAGTACTTCGTGAGCTACTACGACTACTATCAGCCGGAGGCATATATACCATCTGTAGATAAATATATAGAAAAAGACCTTGCCATCAACGACGAGATCGATAGATTGCGCCTGGCGACAACCTCGGCCCTGCTGTCGGGGCGCCGCGACGTTATTGTTGTTTCATCGGTGTCATGTCTTTATGGTATAGGTAATCCGGAAGACTTCCATGCCAATGCAATAGAGATAAAAGTCGGGCAAAAGATTTCGCGTAATGCTTTTCTGCGAAATCTTGTCGCGGCGCTATACTCGCGCAATGAGGTAGAGCTGGGCCGAGGCACATTCCGTGTCAAGGGCGACACTATTGACATCCGTCTGGCCTACGAAGACATCGTGCTCCGTGTTGTTTTCTGGGGCGACGAGATAGAATCATTGTCTACACTGCACCCCGACGATAATGTACCCTTGGGCAAGCACGACAGCTTCAAGCTTTATCCGGCAAACATCTTTGTGACATCGCCGGCTCGCGCAGCCTCGGCGGTAGCTGAGATTCAGCTCGATCTGGGCCGTGAGGTTGCAAACTTCGAGAAAGAAGCCAAGATGCTTGAGGCCAAACGTCTGCTTGAGCGCGTCACCTATGATGTGGAGATGATAAAAGAGATTGGCTATTGCTCCGGCATAGAGAATTACAGCCGATATTTCGATGGCCGCATGCCGGGAACCAGGCCCTTCTGCCTGCTTGATTATTTCCCGTCGGATTTTCTCACGATTATTGATGAGAGCCATGTGACAGTGCCTCAGATACGCGCTATGTATGGTGGCGACCTCTCGCGCAAGGCCAACCTTGTGGAGTATGGTTTCAGAATGCAATCGGCTTTTGACAACCGACCGCTCAAGTTCGAGGAATTCAGTTCGCTCACTAAGCAAGTTATATATGTGTCGGCTACACCGGCAGACTATGAGCTCAATGAGGCCGAGGGTGTGGTTGTAGAGCAAGTGATACGCCCAACAGGTCTGCTTGATCCGGTGATAGAGGTGCGCCCTTCGCTGCATCAGATCGACGACTTGCTTGAGGAAATACGCGCTCGTGTCGAGCGCAATGAGCGAGTGCTCGTCACCACTCTCACAAAGCGCATGGCCGAGGAACTCAATGACTATCTTGCCAAGATGAAAGTAAAGTCGGCCTATATCCACAGCGACGTCGATACGCTCGACCGCATAAAGATTCTTGATGCTCTGCGCGCCGGTGAATATGATGTGCTCATAGGTGTCAACCTGCTGCGTGAAGGTCTTGATTTGCCGGAAGTGTCTCTTGTGGCTATTCTTGATGCCGACAAAGAAGGCTTCCTGCGTTCTCACCGCTCACTCACCCAGACTGTGGGCCGTGCAGCCCGCAATCTCAACGGCATGGTAATCATGTATGCCGACAAGATCACCGACTCAATGCAGCAGACTATTGATGAAACCAACCGCCGGCGCGAGATACAATTGGCTTATAATGAAGAACACGGCATTGTGCCTCAGGCTATAGTGAAGCCACGTGCGGCAGTTGTAGGCATGGAGGCTGACGCAGCCGACGAGCCATATCGTCAGCGCACGGGTGCCCTGCGTTCTACAGATCGCCACCGGCCACCGGAGAAAGACAAGGGCCGCAAGGGGCGCCCCTACAGCGAGAGCACGGCTACAGCTGTTGCCGCCGATCCGGTGGTGCAGTATATGACTGTGCCACAGCTTGAAAATGCCATCAACCGCACCGACGACCTCATGCGTCGGGCAGCCAAGGATATGGAGTTTATCGAAGCTGCACGCTTGCGCGACGAGCTGCTCATGCTCAAAGACAGGCTTGCAGAGCTTAAAAAGAACCAAGATGACTGATCCACATAGTAAGACTGACTATACCTCACTACGCCCCACCGACTGGCTCCCAACGTCTGTCAAGGAAATGAAGGCTTTGGGCTGGGATTATGTCGATGTTGTGCTTTTCTCGGGGGATGCCTACGTAGATCATCCGGCTTTTGGAGCGGCTGTGATAGGCCGCACACTGCAGGCTGCCGGCTATAGAGTGGCTATAGTGCCTCAGCCCAATTGGAAAGATGATTTGCGCGACTTCCGCAAATTTGGCGTGCCACGACTATTCTTCGGCATATCGCCCGGAGCCATGGACTCCATGGTCAACCACTACACTGCCAACCGTCGTCTGCGCCACGACGACGCATATACTCCCGACGCCCGCCACGGCGCGCGGCCGGATTATCCTACGATCGTTTACAGCCGTATTCTTCGTGACCTATATCCCGACACACCTATTGTGGCCGGTGGCATTGAGGCTTCGTTGCGCCGTCTATCGCATTATGACTATTGGCAAGACCGTCTGCGCCCGTCAATCATAATTGATGCGCCTGTAGACATGATTGTATATGGCATGGGGGAGAAACCTATAGTGGAACTCGCCCGCCGCCTTGAGGCCGGTGAAGCTATATCCGGCATCAGTGACATGGCTCAGACAGTTGTGCTCCGCCCTGTGGCCGAGATGCCGGCAGCTGATGACAACAATATCATTCTCAATGACTGGCGTAGTTGTCAGCGCGATAAACGCTTGCAAAGTTTCAACTTCAAGCACATCGAGCAGCAGAGCAACCGCATACACGGTGCTACTCTGTGGCAAGCCTATGGCGATAGGGTGGTGAAGGTGAATCCTATGCTGCCGCCCGCAACCACAGCCGAAGTCGATGCATCGTTTGATTTGCCTTATACGCGTTTACCACACCCGAGATACAAGGGCAAGCGTATTCCGGCCTATGACATGATACGCCATTCAGTCAACATGCATCGTGGTTGCTTCGGAGGGTGCGCCTTCTGCACCATTTCTGCGCATCAGGGCAAGTTTATAGCCTCGCGCTCTCCTGAAAGTATATTGGCTGAGGCCCGGCAGGTGACGCGTATGCCCGATTTCAAAGGATATATATCTGATCTTGGCGGTCCGTCGGCCAACATGTATGGCATGCGTGGCAAGAATCAGGCGGCATGTGAGAAGTGCCTGCGGCCGTCGTGTCTGCATCCAAAACCATGCCCAAACCTCAACACCGACCACGGTGCGCTGCTTGACGTCTATGCACGTGTCGATGCTTTACCCGGTGTGAAAAAGTCGTTTATCGGCAGCGGTGTGCGATATGACCTGTCGATGCATCATACTGGTGACGCGAAGGTCGACGAAACCAACCGCCGCTATAACCGCGAGCTTATATCGCGCCATGTGTCGGGGCGCCTCAAGGTTGCTCCGGAGCACACATGCCAGCGTGTGCTCGACATCATGCGCAAGCCATCGTTTGCGCTTTTCCACGATTTCAAAAAGATATTTGACAAAGTCAATATCGAGGAGGGGCTCAAACAGCAGCTTATCCCATATTTTATATCAAGTCATCCGGGTTGCACAGAGATCGACATGGCCGAGCTTGCCGCCGAGACCAAGAAACTCGATTTTGAGCTTGAGCAGGTGCAGGATTTCACACCGACACCGATGACGTTGGCCACGGAGATTTACTACTCGGGAATACATCCCTACACGGGCGAGAAAGTCTTTACGGCAGTGCGCAGTGAAGACAAGCTTGCGCAGCGCAAATATTTTTTCTGGTGGGATAACCGTTATCGTGCCGATATAATCCGCTCTTTGCAGAGGTTGCATAGGGCCGATCTGGTCGCCAGGCTCTATCCGGCCTATCGTAAAGCAGTGCGCAATTAGCGTGTGGAGCGACGGGTGAGGATAAGGCCTGCCACTGTGAGCACTATGCTCAGTGTCACAGGCAGCCAGCTTTGTAATGAACCGTCGATGCTGCTGCTTTCTTGTGTGGCGTGGCGCAGTGCCATCCAGTTGGTTGCCACATAGAGTGTATTGTTGGTGATGTGAGCGAGCACAGGCAGCCATATGCACCCCGACCACAGGAGCAGATAGCCGAAGAAAGCGCCGAGGAGCAAGCGGGGTACGAAACCAAAGAATTGGAAGTGAAATATACTGAATATCACTGCTGCAATCCACACTGCTCCGTGTTGGCCAATAGTACCGCCTCCGAGCATACGCTGAAGTGCGCCCCTGAAGTATAGTTCTTCGCTGAAGCCTGCCGCTACCCCGACAATGAGGATACTCATTATCAAGTCGCCCGCGCTTGTGCCTCCGAGCACGAGTCGGATGCTGTTGCCGGCAGTGTTTTCCGACGCGCGCATCCATGCCTCCACAGAAGCCATTGACTCTGGCAAGTGCAGCGATGCATTCCACGATATTATTAAGTTGAGGGCCGGAATTGACGCAACGAGAGTGAGCAGTGCAAGCACTATCGTCGACAGACGCACATTTGTATTGATGCACAGCAGTCGCGCCGGCACGCGTGTCACCATGAGAGCGGCAGCTATTGCTGGCACGATGAACACGAGCACATCCTGCACCATGGTGAGTATGCGCAGTTTTGGTGTCGACACTGTCTCGCCCCATGAAGTAGTCACGCCCGAGAGCACCGACATAAGGAAGAAGCACACAAATGTTATGCAAAGCAGTAGCCCCACACGCATCGGGGTAGAGAGAATAAGTTTTGGTGAGTCTACTGATTGATCGTTACGCATAATTATGATATATCCTTGATTATTAAAGTTTGATATAGAAGTCTTTCACCAGATTGGTGTATTCCCTGGTGTAGTTGCCATTGGCGTCGCGGATAGTCAGGGAAGATTCTTCATAGCTGGTGTGCACGCCTTTGATGAGTTCGACAAGTATGCGACGGGGTGTGCTTACGACGGTAGTGTGCACCCGACAAAGCCGCGACGTCTGCAGGCCTGCCATGGCTCCGTGAAACACAATGTCGTCTTCTCTATCGGCCGGTGCAATAAGAGCCAGTCTGCCTCCCGGCGCAAGCAGTGAGGCGGCCTTGTCTATCAGCGAACTCATAGGCAGAGTGTCGTCGTGCCGTGCGGTTGCCCGCTCGCCGGCAGCCCGCTCGCCGGTGGAGAAGAAGGGTGGATTACTCACTATGAGTGTCGGAGCAACTGCCGGCTCGTATGTGAGAAAATCAGTGCAGACGCATTGCAGTCTTCCGGCCCACGGTGATGCTGCGAAGTTGCGCACACAGTCGCTGCAGGCTTCAGCCGAGATCTCCACCGCAGATATCTGTGCTTCACATCTTTGTGCCAGCATAAGTGCCACAACTCCGCATCCGGCTCCGACGTCGATGATGGAGTCAGTAGCATTGAGCCCGACAACCGATGTCCACGCACCGATAAGCACGCCGTCGGTGCCCACCTTCAGTGGAGAGGAGCCGTCATAGATATGAAATTGCTTGAATGTAAACATGCTGTGCCGTCGTGTCCTGATAAATGCGGGCTTGGGTTGTGTAAATACAGTTAGAAACTAATGCCTATGCGTATGCCGGCATAATGCAGGTCGGGCATAGAATAGTTTGTGCCTTGGTGGGTGATATAGCCTCTGTCGAAGAACGAGTATGACAGCACCAGGTGTGAGCTGAATGTCCGCCCGGTGGCGAGATAAACGCCCAGACCGCCCGACAGATATAGACCGGTCTGACTTTCATTGCCTGCAAGATAGTTTACTGATGCACCGGTGCGCAGCTCCATAAAGCAAGGCGATGGTTTAGTCGTGAACGAGGTGCGGAAAAGTGCATATACCGGGAAGGAGCGGCAAGAGTTGCTCACCATCACGTTGAGTCCGGCTCCGACACCGAGCATTTTTATCAGATTGTTTTTATATCCGAAGTTTGCACTCAAATCAATATAAGACATGTTGTTGCCTGTCATGTCGACTCCTCCACCCACGTCGGCGCCCCAGCAGAAGTGTGTGTGGGCATCGGAGTGCAGTGGCATATTCTGTTGGTCGGTGTCGGCCGCGTGTGCGCTCACAGATCCGGTCAGAATAAGAGTGGCAACCAATATTTTCAGTCGGTTCATTGCAAGGATGGGGTTATGCATAATACATCATTGTTTACGCATGATCAGGCAGCACCATTTGTCGTCGCCTTCAGTTGTGCGTCGATCTTCGATCAGTCCGTATTGAGCTGCTGCGCTTGCTATCACGGGTACGTCAGACTCATAAAATCCGCTCAGCAGCATCAGACCGCCCCGACGTGTTGCGGCTGCGTATGCGGCTATGTCGTTGACTATGATGTTTCGGTTTATGTTTGCCATGAAGATGTCGGCTGCCGGTATTGTGTCGAGAACAGTGGCATCGCCAAGTCGCACGTCGATTTCGGGATGATGATTTGTGGCTACATTTTCCACGGCATTTTCATAGGCCATGGCATCGATCTCCACGGCAACCACGCGCGATGCACCTTCCATTGCTGCAACTATGGCAAGGATGCCTGTGCCCGTGCCCATGTCAATCACCGACTTGTCTTTGGGTTGTGAGGTCAGCAGGGCGCGTATCATTTGTGCGGTTGTTGCGTGGTGACCTGTCCCGAAGGCCATCTTTGGGTCAATGACAATATCTATGGGCAGTTTGGGGAACTCGGTGTGGAAGGAGCTGTGGATGACAACGCGGTCATCGACCACGATGGGGGTAAAGTAGTTTTTCTCCCATTCGGCGTTCCAGTCGCGGCCGGGTATAAGGTTGGCGGTGTAGGTGAGTCGCACATCGGGCATGGGGAAGTCTGCGATAGCTTCTCGCAGTGCGTCGTGGTTATAGAGCTCTGCCTTGATGTATGCAGTGAGTCCGTCGCCGTCTGGCACGAAACTTTCGAACCCTATCTCGCCGAGCGATGCGGCCATATAGTCTGTGGCGTCTTCAGATGCGGGAGTCATGTCGACGCGCACTTCATAGTAGTCGTTCATCTGTTTTTGTCTTTTGATGATATATATGTATCTAAGCACAGACGCCCGCCAACCTGTGTGGAAGGATGGCGGGCGATATGCCGTAAGGGGCATTATTTGCGTTTATAGTCGGCAGGGAAGGAAGTTTCCTGCTCGACTCTGCCGTCGGAGAGGCGAATCCAGGTGCGCAGATCGCGTTTGCCTTCAGTGAGTTCGATGACACGCGCACCGTTGGGCTTGAGATTGTTGTATACGGTGTTGCCACCAGAGTAGCGACCGTAGGCCAGAAGCACATCCATGTATGCTGTGGCAAAGTCGTTGTCATGGTCGTGACCTGCGAAGACACCAACGATGTCGCCCTCGCCGCGCAAGGCTGCGAACATACCTGAGTTAACGTCGGCCGAGGCAATGCCTTCACCCTTGTTGCCGATAAGCGGACACTTCTCGTCGGCCTCGGCATCGCGCCACTCCATCAGAGGGATGTGCAGAAACATGAGCGACGGCACGGGGATGCCGTTGTTCTGGGCCTTATATTCGCGGCTGTTGTCGACATACCACATTATCTGGTCGGGGTGAATCCAGTCGTAGCGGCCTACTTTCTTAAAGCGGGGCCCCGAGTGGGTGTCGATGCAGTAGAGCACATTGGCTACGCGGGCACCGTCGGAGGTCATGATTTCCACAGTGTAGTCAGGCGACTCTACATCGCCGCGCTCGGGCATGACGCTCAGTGGCATTGCCTGCACTTGATCGTAGGTCTGTGATAAAGTGCGGTCAAACTGATGGTCGTGATTGCCGAAGGTTATGGAGAAAGGGATATTGCGGCTCACCATAGGTTCGGTGAGTTCCTCGATGGCTTTCTCCACACCGTTGCCGTAGATAAGGTCGCCGGTGATGACAACAAAGTCGGGTTGCTCGGCATCGAGCACAGCGTTCATGCACTCGATGGCTTTCTTAGAGCCGCTCTTGCCGTATTTATAGTGGATGTCGGTGAGTTGCATGATCTTGAACTTACCGTCGGCCTTATATTTCAGCACCGGTTTGGGCTGGGCTTGAGCTATCGCCGAGGCTGCCATGAGTGCCACGAGAGCAATGACGGAGAATAGTCGCTTCATATCGTGTGTGTGGAATGTGGTTTAGTTTAAAAGTGTATGATTTTTATCGGTGGCTGTTAGCGCTGCCATACCAGGCGCAGGCCCACTGACGGCTGCTGCTCATTGGGCACTGAACGACGGCGATATGCCACGCGCAGCTGCAGGGGATCTTTTGAGTCATATCCACCGCCGCGACGCACGCGCGACTTTCCGTTTGCGGGACCCTGAGGGTCGGTGACTTCGTTGCCTTTGTAGTCTTCCTTCCAATCAGAGCAAAGTTCCCACACGTTGCCGCTCATGTCGTAGATGCCGAGCTCGTTGGGCTGCTTGGTCTTGACTTTGTGAGTGCCTTCAGGCGAATTGCTGTAGCACCAGGCCACGTCGTCAAGGCGGTCACTGCCGGCAAAGCGGGTACGGGTCATTTTGTGACCGCCGCGGGCTGCATATTCCCATTCGGCTTCGGTGGGGAGGCGGAAGACGCCAAGGTTCACCATCTTGTTGAGTGACGTGATGAAGCGCTCGGCCTGTTCGTAGGAGATATTATCGACGGGGAATTTGGGGCCGCGGATGATGGAGTTGTTGGCATCGGCGCCCATAACGAATTCCCAGAGATCCTGAGTCACCTCGGTCTCGCCGATGTAATAGTCGCGCGAGAGGCGCACCCAGTGGGCTTTGGCGTCGGTTTGATCAGAGTATTGTTCCTGGGTATCACCCATTTCAAATCGGCCTGCCTTGCAGAGAATCATTTCGAGTTTATAGGTTTCTTCCTGACCGGTGCCGTCGTCTAAGCGCAATGTTATCGTGCGGCGAGCGGGATTTTCGCCCGGGCGGATGACATCGAGGATGTAAGTATTGTTGCTGCGGGCACTCTCGGGGAAGTCATAGCGCAGGGCGGGGTAGTCGTCGGTCTTGATATTGAGGTAGCTGGCACCGTCGACCATGTAAACCCAGTATTCTGATTTGCCATTTGGCACAACCTTCACGACATCGCCCTCAAACTGAGGATCATCGACCGAGAGGCTCACTTTGACTAATGCGCAGGGGTCGCCGTTGAGGTCATTTACTCGCTTTGCAGCGGCTGATATGTCGCTGGGATCGTGATGAAAATCTGCTACTTTGAGGTTTTGGGCCGATGCACAGATACTGAATGCAGCGGCGATAACCATGAAAAGAAGTTTCTTCATTGCGTATTCTTTTGATTGGATTTTTTATGCTGATAGGGATATCATCAGGGCAGTTTGAAGTCACCTAAAGTGAAAGCCTCCTCTGTCAGAGGCTGCCATGTGCGCACGTGTATTTGGGGTTCGTCTTCGTTTGTGAAGTCCCAGACGAGGAACACGATACCTTGGTCTTTATAGCTATTTGTGGCCCAGTCTTGCTTGAGTGTCACACCGTAGTAGTTGGGCTTTGAGCCATGGCGCACGATTTTGTATTCAGAGAATTTGCAGTTGATGTATTTTGCATTATTGAATACTCTCCGGAGATCGCGCAGATATTGTGCTTTATTCTTTTGCACATATTCGACTTTCGTAGGATTGTTGAGCTGAATATCCGAGCGGCCACCGGGCTTTGTTGTGATCTTGCCGGTGATGATGATGGCGTCGTCGGAGTAGATGCGCTCCATAAATTTGATATCACACTTGTTGTAAGCGTTCTGGAGCTGCTCACACCAGTGGATTATCTGCATGCGGCGGTCGAGGTCGTTGAGTTGCTCGCCCTTGCGGATGAGGTCACCGTATTCGGTGGTGCCCATGGCGAAGTTGACGTCTTCAATCTTGCCGGTGGGGCCGAAGTCAATGGCGAGTTCGCGGCGCTCGGGGCCGTCGTAGGTGTTGTCTTTGGGCTTCATGTTGACGCCGATATTACGCACCTGGAAGCCGCGCAGGCGACCACCCGATGTCTTCTGGCGCACGCAGTGCTCCACGATGTCATCTTCTTCGGTGGTGAAGTGCACCACATTCCATGTCATGCCCAGGCTCTGCGAGGCAAGCGGATTGATGTCTATGCCCGAGTAGTTGATGTCGCTGTTGGTGGCTGCGGCGCGGTTGATAGCCGTCAGCAGAGCCGACACCTGTTTTTCCATTTTAGTTTTCAGCGCCGAGGCTTCAATGCCGTCGCAGAACTCAAAAGCTACGTTCTGCTGGGCGCGCATGCTGCCGAAAGCCAGAGCCACAAGCAGCAGAGTGAGATATTTTTTCATATCGTTGGAGATGGTTTATTATTTCGTGTTTACAAGGGGCTTTGTCGGGATGCCTATCGGAGCTCAAACCACACGGCTACTTTACCCTGTCCTTTCATATAGTTTTCGAGGCTGTCATCTTCTCGGTTGTTCTGGATGTTGAGTCGCTCGCCTTCATTGCCTGGCGAGATGAAGCCCTCGAGAGTGGTGCCGGTGCTGTCATATATGAGCCAGAATGACCATGTCTTGTTGCGGCACTTATTGTATGGACCATAGCGCTTGACGATTCGCTCAGCCTGATATCGGTTGAGCAGCCCGAGAGCTTTTTTCAGCGAACCGGCGTTGAGCAGCGACTCGAGTGTCTCGACGTAGGTGCGCACAAGCGGTGTGTTGATAAGTTCGTCGGCGCTTACATCTGCCGGTTCTTCGTATACAGCTGCTGAGTCGACTGTATCGTATGTGGTGTTGTATGTTTCAGGTTCTGGTTCAGGCGCGGGTGCAGGGGTGGGTTCCGGAGCAGGCTGAGGTGCGGGAGCAGGAGCTGGGGCCGGAGCAGGAGCTGCTATTTCTTCCTCTTTCTCTGGCGCTGGCTTCGACGGCATTTCGTCGCCGATGATGGCTTTTTTTTCGACGTAAGCAAAGACGCGTATGTTGGAGCCGCGCTTCATGTCGATATATTTTATACCTGGGATTGATGTTGTTGACACGGCGGGAACACTCAGGCCATTGTCTTTTATATATGAGTTGATGTGATACGACAGCATCTGAGTGGCGGCCTTGGTGGCTTCGTCTTTTGATGCAGCTGTAGACTCTGCGTGGAAGCAGGTGCCTGAGCGCTTGATGTCGTTGATCTGCTTCGATGTTCCCGAGGCCGCAAATGTTGCCGAGACTGAGCACAGGCAGCACACAATGAGCAGTGCCAGGCGGGAGCTAAGATTATTGATGGTCTTCATCGTTGTTATATGTGGTTTTGTTATTTCGATTTCTTGAATTTGATGGGGCGTGCGGCACGCGGGGCTACCTGCTGCGACTCGGTCGGGTCGGCAAACAGGGCGGTAATTTTTGAAATAGGTATATAAGGATTGAGACGCGCGGTCAGCTTATCCCATTTTTCGCCGTATGCGGGCTTTGACGTTGTTAGCTTCACCAGGTGGCAATATCCCTCGTCGGCGTTGCGCATAATCAGCATGAGATCTATCAGATCTCCCTTGTCTTCCATGACGCCGAAGAAGGGGGTGCAACCGTGATTGATGCAGTAGTTAACAAACCCCGACAATGGAAGCGAAACATTGGTAGTGCGGTAGTTATATTGCACGACTTTCAGGTCCATCATCAGGTCGTTGGGCACTTCCATAGAGGTGGCTATGTTGGCAAGCGACTCAGGCAGATAGCGCTCGTCGAGTATAGGGGCAAAGGTCGTGGAGTCGGCCTTTGTGTAGTAGCGGTTTGAGTTGAGGTTGTCGAAGTAATAGGCTTCGCCGGGCAACACATAATAGGAGTAGGGGAATGTTGCCACGAGCTGTTCACGCACAGGTTCGGTGCGGGCGAAGGGCAGTGAATCGGGGTGAATGGCCGATACTTCGAGCAGGTCGGCTATGAGATATCCTTCGTTTTCTTCCATGGTTGTGCCGTGGAGCAGACTATAGGTGAAGGGTACCTCGATTTCGCACACGGGCGAGCCGCCGCGGCTCCATTGTGCGCGATATTTCTTGCCGTCTTCATTGGCGAGGGAAAACTCCACGCCGTCGGCTTTATACAGAGATGGGAGCGAGGCAATTGAGCCGGCATCAAAGTGTATGCCTTCTTCAAAAAATTCGCGCTCCAGGGTTTTGTCGCGTTTCAGGGGCAGATCGGCAATCAGCGCATAGCGCTCAGCAAAGTCATAGAATGGCGACGGTGCGCCGAGTCGTTGCTCGGCAGGGAAAATAGAGTAGCCTATATGGCTGACACGATTGTTGCTCACCACCACTGTCACAGGCTTGCCGCGATAGCTGATGGCCTCAACATGAGTGCCTTCGGGCAGGGCTTCGATGGCTTTCTGCATTTTCATAGCGCCGGCCATGTCGGCAAGCAGTGCCGCCGAGTATCCGTCGGCAGCCTGACCGTATAGTGCAGTGATCATGATAGCCATGCCTGCAAGCGCGCTGCGTGTTTTTGTGAAAGTTGGTGATTGCAAACCGGTTGTTATTTATCGGCAAATTGCCCGATGCATAGCCTGCATTGTTGCAGACTATGCATCCGGCATTATGCTGGGGTTATTTAAAATATTTATTATCAGAGAGCCTGATTGAGGCCGGTGATAACTTTGCGGCGACCGTCTTTGAAGTGGATTTCGCCTTGGAGGAGGTTGCCTTTCTCAAACTTGGTGCTGATGATCTTGTCGCCGGGAGCTAAGTCAACGGTTGTGCCATATCCGTCTTTGAGGTCAAGAGTCATAGCGCGGGTAAACTTGAATTCGCCGCCAAAGCCGTCGGGCTTGCCTGCTTTTACAGGGCCGTTGTATGAGCCGTAGGCAGTGCTTACGGTTGAGGCTGAAGATGCAGGCACTACAGGTGTTACAGAAGTTTCAGTAGTAGTGGTAGCATTGTTGTCATTTGTAGTAACTTCTGTTTCAGCAGGCATTTCGGTTGCATTATCGTCTGCTGGTTTGGTTGTCTCTGTTGTTACCTCGATTTCGGTTTCTGTAGTTACCTCTTCAGTAGTCGCCTTGTCGCCTGTAGCGAGCCACCAGCCTACTGCAGCACCTGCGACTACGATAATTGCGATGCCGATATACAGCACTAATTTGCTTTTACCGGGGTCACCGCCTGGGCCTTTCTCTGTGACCTCTTTCAGAGGCATGCCACAGTCGGCACAGATGAAGTCCTCGCCGGGTTCGATTTCCTGCACTGTGCGCATCATGCACATTTCGCAGTCGGGGTTGGTGCAGACACCTTTTTTACGGATAAGCATTGTATCGCTCATTGTTTTCTCTTTTTTATGGTTGGTTGATTGGTGAATATTTATCAGTTTGTGGCAAGACGGCCGGTCATCAGTTCGGCGGCGTCTTTGCGATAAGCCATGAAGTCTTTGTTCTGCATGTTGCCGTTGAAAATGGGGAGCACCATTTTCTCAACAACCTGCACAAGCTTGGCGCGGAGTTCTTCTTTCTTGGCGTTGTGCACATATTCATCGGCCAACTTGCGGTCGATGCTCTTTATGAGTTCTGAAGCTTCCTTGGGTTTCTGCGAGAGCATTTCCACAGACTGCACGATGTTGCGGCCAACGGGAGTGAGAGTTGTGAAGCCCAGCTCGTCTTTGCCTTCGATAGCGAGGAACTTGGCACCTGTCTCGGGGTTTTCATGCTCTGAAACCAGACCGAGGGCATAGGCCAGCATAGCGTAGGGGCGCATATCCTTGGCTTTCTCCTCGCGGGTTGCTTCGAAGAGCGAGGGCAGAGGCTTGCGGAAGGTCTCGGTGTGGAGCACCATGCGGTTGAGAGCGCTGTCCTGACCGATGAGCTTTGACTCGTATTTCTTGCGCAGGTTGGCGATATTGGCAACATAGCGTAGGGGGAAACCGCTGGCAGCAGCAACGACTACGATCTGATTGTCTTTATAGTTGGTTGACACACAGTCGGCTACGCGGAAGTTGTGCTTTGCGCAGACATTTGCAAACGCGTCGATGAATTTCTGGCGGAAATTCGACGGATCGTCGTAGGCGGGCAGGCAAAGCTGCACCATGCGGGTGAGCTGGGTAGAGTTGGAACCCTTAGTCATTTCCTGCTGGTCGAACTGCAGATAGCACTGAGCCGAGTCAAACAGAGCACGCACAAATGCCTCGAGGCGTTCGGGAGTGTTGTATTCCTGCTTGATTTTCTCGAGCACGTTTACGTTGCTCATCTTCTGAGTGGGGTCCTGAATTGCCAATGCATCCATCGCATCTTTGGCGTGCTGCTGGCAGGTGTTGATGAACATATCTTCGACAGTGCTGATGTCGCCAAGCTTGTCATAGAGAGCTACAAACGACGGAGCCTCGTCGCCGAGCAGACCTACGAGTGCATTGCGGATAGCAGCGGCATTGGCTTTCTGGCGGTCTTCGTCGATGATAAAGCGGCGGGTGTTCTCGCGCACGGCAGCGGGGTCGTATTTCTTGACGATTTTAGCGTCGGAGTCAGTTGCGTCGGCAGCGTTGCACTTCGATTCGGCATTGGTGATGACGCTCTCGAGCACACTGTTGAGCAGACCTTTGAACTTCATGATGCCGTTGCGCATCATCTCAAACTGGTTGCGCACTTCGGTGAGCAGGTCTACGGCGTAGCGATAGCCTTCGATGAGAGTGAGCATTGTGTATTTGGTGCACTGAGCAGCCTTGTAGGCGTTGAATACCTTCTCGCTCTTGTTGGTGATGGCATCGCGCAGCCAGCCGATGTTGCTCCACTCGGTGTCGATGGCGTTAATTTCCTGAGTGATGGGGCCGCTGACCTGTGTGTCATAACGACCGATGGTCTCCTTGAACTTCTCGATGCGGCTCTCGCACTTCTCGATAAGAACGTTGACGTATTTCTCTACTTCAACCATCGACTTCACACCATTCTTCCACTCGTCGAAGAGGATGCGCTCTGCGTTCTTGCGGATATGGTTGCCATAAACCTTGATGTCGCGGCGGTAGGCTTTGTAGAATTCCTTGACACCCTGGCTGCGGTAGGTTTCGTTGAATTGCTTCTCACAGCAGCGCAGGAAAGCTCCGCACCAGTTCTTCTTTTCTTCTTCGTTCTGCACGGTTTCGGCGAAGAACTGTGTCCAGTTTTGCCATGCTACGCGTATGTCTTTCCACTTCTTGGTGCCGGCATCTTCGATGATAGGCTTTGCAAGAGTGAGGTATGCGTCGGTGAGGAGGAATTTCTCCTGATTTGCGGGCAGGTCGACTTCGGCCTGGAATCCGCTGCCGACTTCGTCGATATTGCTTTCTTCGAAGCCGAGACCGGCAACCCACTTGTTGTATTGCATCTGGCGGGCAGCCTGAGTGGCGAAGTTGAAGCTTACGTATTCCTTAACTTCGTTTTCGGGATACTCGATGCGCTTGATGCCGAATGCTATGAAGCGGCGGCTACGGGCTGCATTGCCAGCGTCGTCGATTTCAGGACTTGTGCCTGAGTTTTCGCAGTTCTCGAGGCGAGCCATCTTGCCGCCGAGATTGCCGGCAACGACTTTCTGGAAGAGGAAGTCGGCCACGGCGTCGGGCAGATCGGTGCGCACATCGAGCAGTTTATTGCGCTCGTTGGCATTTGAGTAGATATATGCGGCCTCGAATGCGTCGCAGCCATTGAGCAGACGCTGCACCTGGCCGTATTCGTCGATGTTGCGGCCGGTGACGTCGGTGGGCTTGTATGCGCCCACGCTCAGCGCGTTGAGCTCGCAGAGAGCGGCGTAGCCGTTGGCCTGATAGAAGCCTGCATCGTGTGATGGGTCGGCCACGATCATTTCGGGGATATAGAGGTAGAGATTTACTTTATATTTATCACCGAGGCCCACCTGAGGCATGTATTCCTTGCGGATCTGTGAGATAGCGTCGATGATAGAGCCTGAGCCTGTGCCGCCGGCAAGACCTGCGCAGATATGGAAGGTGACGATTTCGTCGCCGTCGCGCTGGGTGAGGTTATAAACGCGGTCTTTAAGGCGTGTTACAAACGATGAGTCGGCCGGACCGCAAACGTTATTGGCGAAAAGCAGACGACCGAGACGTCGGCGCTGACCGCCGATACCGTCACTGATGAGTGAGCCAAGATCGTTGAAAAGAGGGCGGTCTTCAGGACTGATGAAGCTCTCGATACCGGGGAACTGATATAGGTTATCGAGGACATTTGATCCCACACCATGTATTGATACCTTTTGAGTGTCAGCCAGGTGCACGGATGCGCCAAGAGTCTTCCAAGAAGTGCGGTCGTCGAGGTCTTTGGGCGATGAGTCGACATACAGATACTCAATATTGACGCCTCCGCCAGGTTCGTTTTTGCCGAATTCCTCATAAATGCGTTTGCGCAGTGAGCGGATTACGCCACCGCCGGTGCCTCCAAGGCCAATTATAAGATGGTTTGCCATAGTGATGTGGGGTATGTTGATTGGTTTATTATATTATTTTTAATGTGTTGATAGTTTAATACAGGTCGGCATATTTGTCGCGTGGCGGCACTTTGTAACCGCTGTTTCCGCGGCGCCCTTTTGACCGGCCTCCTGATCCGGGGACTTTCGTGAGCAGGAAACAGCCCACAGCCATGAAGCCTAACGCCCACAGACACCGGGTGATGATGTAGCTGCGCAGAGAGTCTTTGAAGCTTTGTGCCACTTCCGAGGCCATGCTGATGCCTGCTTTAGCTTTTGTGCTTGCTATTGATTTGATAAAGTTTTCGGGAATCTGAGGGAACTCCCTTGAGAGCGCTTCGGCGGCATCTTCTCCATCAAGACTACCCTGCACGTGCTCTATGCTTTGTATGTAGGAGTGTATATCGTCGACATAGGAATATGCATAGAGCGCTCCGGTGCCGAGCACTGTCTGCCACATCAGAAAGACACACAGCACTCCAAGCAGGACTATGTTTAGTCCTTTATTGGTTATTCCTTTGGCTATGAACGCAGTGATGCCGGCAAGAATTACTGCGGCAAGTGCTCCCCAGAATAGGCAACCTATTATATGTCCTGCTAACGTGAGCATTAGTAATAAGGTATTTGTGTGTAAATGTGTGTAAACAGGCCGTGTATGCCAGCTTTATCCGACAAATATAGTAGAATTGACGAAAGTATGAAAAGAATTGATACGTTTATTTGTAATTATTAACAGTTTTCTCCTCGATATTGATGTTATGCGTTGAGAAAATGCGGCGGGCAGATGCGGCAAAGGCTTCTGCTCGGCTGTGCCATGAGGCCGGGATATTCTCGTCGTCAATTGCCATCAATCGGAAGTTGCTGTGTCGTGCCACCGGTGGCACGGTGAAGACCAGGCTATAGTCGGCCGACTGCACCACGGCATTGCCGTCATTGTCGCGATCTATATGCACTCGTGCTACACTTCCTCCGCGGGTGTTGGTGGTGCGCATGTTGGAAATGAAGTTGCCGAGCGAGTATATTGTGAGGTGTCGCCGACCCGCGCTATCGGCATCTGCAAGTTCCATGGGCTGGATGACATGCGGATGACTGCCAATAACCATTTCTACTCCGAGTTTGTGGAGATAGTCAGCAAGCGACTTCTGCGTAGGGTGGGGTAATAGTTTATACTCCACACCCCAGTGCACTGCCGCTACAATGAGTTCGGCGCCGGCTTCGCGGGCTGCTCTGACATCGGCTGCAATGACTTCGCGGTCGATATAGTCGACTACTCCATCGCCCTTGAGCGTGAGTCCGTTGGTGCCGTAGGTGTAGTTTATAAAAGCTATTTTAAAACCGCCTATGTCGCGCACAAAGGGCAACCGCTCACGGCGTTGGGCTGCATTGCGCCAGGTGCCTATGTGGTCTATGTCAAGACTGTCGAGCACAGTGATTGTGCGTTGCATGCCGCGGTCGAGTCGGTCGAGTGTATGGTTGTTAGCGGTTAGAAAAAGGTCGAATCCGGCGTCTTTCAGAGCCGTGGCATAGCTGTCGGGCGAGTTGAAGCATGGATAACCTGTGTATTTTCCTCCGCCTAAAGTGGTCTCAAAGTTTACCACGGCATAGTCGGCAGAGGATATGTAGTCTTTGACGCCGGCAAAACACTCTGTGTAGTCATAACTTCCGTCGGGCCGCCGGGCTGCATCGAGCTGCCCCTGATGTTGCATGGCGTCGCCTGCGAAGAGTAAGGTTATTTCTCCTCCTCTATCATTGTCGAAGGCAGGTAAAATGGCAGAGCCCCAAACTGTGGCGATAATCTTGGCAACAATCGACAGCAGCGTGAGGCTTTCCATTATATGATTTAAATGATGATTAATATATTGCGTGGGTGGCGGCAAGCAACGTGTTGCGCATCAGCGACACGATAGTCATGGGGCCAACTCCACCAGGCACAGGTGTGATGAATGAGCACTTCGGGGCCACAGAGTCGAAGTCAACGTCGCCTCGCAGGCGGAAACCGCTCTTGCGTGTGGCGTCGGGCACTCGTGTAGTGCCTACATCAATGACCGCTGCACCTTCTTTAACCATGTCGGCAGTGATGCTCAGCGGGCGCCCTGTGGCGGCGATGAGTATGTCGGCCTCGCGGGTAATTTCTGCAAGATTCTCAGATGCGCTGTGACACACAGTGACGGTGGCGTCGCCGGGGTATCCTTTCTGCATCATCAGGGTTGCTACGGGCTTTCCAACGATGTTGCTGCGGCCAACAACCACGCAGCGTTTACCACGGGTGGGCACATTGTATCGGCGCAGGAGTTCAACAATGCCGGCGGGGGTTGCGCTCACAAAGCATGGCAGACCGATTGACATGCGGCCAACGTTGACAGGGTGGAAACCGTCGACATCCTTGCGATAGTCTATTGCCTCAATCACAGCCTGCTCCGAAATATGACGGGGCAGGGGCAACTGCACGATGAAGCCGTCGACTTCGGGGTCGCGGTTGAGTTTGTCGACCGTGTCGAGCAACTGCTCTTGCGACACGTTGTCTTCAAAACGGATGAGAGTCGAGCGAAAACCACATTCCTCGCAGGCTTTCACCTTGGCAGCAACGTAGGTCTCGCTGCCGCCGTCGTGACCCACAAGCACAGCTGCCAGATGCGGGCGGCGTTTTCCTTGGGCGGTCATTGCCGCTACCTCGGCGGCTATTTCGGCCTTGATATCGGCCGCGGTCTGTTTTCCGTCAATGAGTTGCATATCTTGTGTCTTGTATATTCGGTGTATGGATTAATGACGCATCTGGCGCATTTGCTTCATCTGCTTCATCATTTTCATGGGGTTCTTCATTGCTGTGGCGGCCTTCATCATCTTGCGCATGTCTTCAAACTGCTTGACGAGGCGGTTGACCTCTACAATGGTCGTGCCCGAGCCGCGTGCTATGCGCTGTCGGCGGCTTGATGCCGAGCGACCTGCCATAATTATTTCAGGGCTCTGACGCTCCTCGGCAGTCATGGAGTTTATGATGGCTTCGATGCCTTTGAAAGCGTTGTCGTCGATGTCCACATCTTTTATTGCCTTGCCTACACCTGGTATCATGGCGGCAAGATCCTTGATGTTGCCCATCTTCTTTATCTGCTGAATCTGGGCATAAAAGTCATTGAAGTTAAACTGGTTTTTGGCAATCTTGCGCTGGAGGTCGGCAGCCTGCTTCTCATCGTAGATCTGCTGGGCACGCTCCACAAGTGTCACTACGTCGCCCATGCCGAGGATGCGCTTTGCCATGCGGTCGGGGTGGAAGGGCTCTATGCCGTCGAGTTTCTCGCCCGTACCGATAAATTTGATCGGTTTGTTGACAACGGTGCGGATAGAAATAGCGGCACCACCTCGGGTGTCACCGTCGAGCTTTGTGAGGACAACGCCGTCGAAGTCCAGGCGCTCGTTGAACTCGCGGGCGGTGTTTACTGCATCCTGGCCGGTCATGGCGTCGACCACAAAGAGCACTTCGTGAGGATTGACGGCTTTTTTGATGTTTTCGATCTCCTGCATCATTTCCTCGTCTACGGCCAGACGACCGGCGGTGTCGATGATTACAAGGTCGAGATTATTTGCCTTGGCATATTTGATGGCGTTGAGAGCAATCTCCACGGGATTCTTGCTGCCCTCTTCGGTGTAGACAGGCACATCGATCTGCGAGGCGAGCACCTTGAGCTGCTCGATGGCCGCAGGACGATATACGTCGCACGCCGCAAGCAAGGGGCG
>CAZAME010000018.1:0-25799 GCA_964486445.1 uncultured Bacteroides sp.
TTATGGAAAGCATCCACGCCCAGTGTGTGAAATACGGCACCGAGCCCGACGGCTACATCAACTACATGAAGGGCGCCAACATCGCAGGCTTCATGAAGGTAGCCGACGCTATGATGGGTCAGGGCATTATCTGATAGGCAATTGCAAGACCTAAAAAAGCAAGGCCGTGAAATCGGCGCGGCCTTGCTTCTTTTAGTTTCTTGAAAAGATAAAAATTTTTGGTACAATAAATAATCGTAAATATACAGTAACATTCATCACACTTTACGCGAACCTATTTGCCGGAATTTTGTTATCAGAGTTAAATGGGATTCACACGACTCCCAAACAAACCGTTTCAACAAACAATCAACAAAAGTCTAATTTTATAATTCCGATTATTCAATGAGAAAGAATGTGTTATTAGCATTGGTTGCCTGTGGCAGCGCAATGTTTGCGACTCAGAAAGCTTCCGCTCAGGAAGAAGTTACAGTTGTTCAGGAGGACGTCGTTGTCGGCGAACTCGTTGAATGCAAAGATCAGTACTACACAAGCAGTGACAAAAACTGGTTCCTGCAGCTCGGTGCCGGTGTTGATATCCCCTACGTTGAAGGTGGAGCAACCTACGGCCGCGCAGTCACAGCTGCCTACAACGTCGGCTTCGGCAAGTGGTTCAGCCCCTATTTCGGTTGGCGCATGAGCTTCCTCGGCGGTTCTATCCACTACACCACCGGCGGTGTTTACAACCACGCTAAGTATGTCAACGGCAACCTCGATTTCATGTGGGATATGCTCAACTCATTCCACGTTAAGCAGGATCGCGTATTCTCTATCATCCCCTTCATCGGCGTTGGCGGCACCTTCCTCTGGGATTACACAGGTGTATGCAACGACATGGACCGCGACGGCTCTGACAAGATCAACGAATGGGTACTGCCCGTTTCAGCAGGTCTGCAGCTCCGCTTCCGTCTGAGCAAGCACGTAGACTTCTTCGCAGAAGCTCGCGCACAGTTCCTCGCCGACCAGTTCAACCGTTGCACCGAAGGTCATCCCATCGATCTCAACCTGCACGCCATCGCCGGCTTCAACATCAACTTCGGTGGCCGCAGCTTCAAGACCTACAACCCCTGCAACTACCTGAGCCACATCGCACAGCTCAACAATCAGATCAATGACCTCCGCGGTGATCTCGCCACTTGTGGTGCAGCTCTCGCTGCTGCAGAAGCTCAGCTCCCCTGCCCCGAGGTTAAGGCCGCTCCCGCACCTGTTGCACAGCCCGCTCCTCTGATGTCTACCGTGCGTTTCCGCATCAACTCAGCCCGCATCAGCAACGAGGAAATGGTCAACATCTACAACACTGCTGAATGGCTCAAGGCTAACCCCGAGCAGAAGGTTATCGTAGCCGGCTACGCCGACAAGAAGACCGGTTCTTCGGCTTACAACATGAAGCTCTCTCAGCGTCGTGCCGAGGCTGTCAAGAAAGTGCTTGTTGAGAAATACGGCATCAACAAAGATCGCCTCACCATCAAGGCTAACGGCAGCGATGTTCAGCCCTACGAGACCAATAACTGGAACCGTATCGTAATCTTCGTAGCCGAATAATAAAGCTCCACAAAAGTAAGACAATACAGTCTCATACTTCATACTCAAGAGGCCGCCTGACAAAAATCAGGCGGCCTCATTTTATATTCATCTACATTGCAAGGTTACGACGCTATGCAGTCACACACAGGCGAACCTTTTGTCGGTAAACCCGTGCTGTATACCGTTACCACAGATTGTGGAAATGGTGCACAGGACCATGACCTCTGCCTATCTTGTATTCAGCACCGGCCGCTATGGCCCGGTTGATATAGTCTTTGGCTTTCAAGACGGCGGTCTTCAGGTCGGCCCCTTTCGCCAGCCATGCTGCAATTGCCGATGACAGAGTACAACCGGTGCCATGAGTATTCACCGTAGTCACCTTTGGAGCAGACAGCTGCATGGACTTGCCGCTGACAGCATCATAAAACACATCAACAAGCGTGTCATCGGCAAGATGACCACCTTTGAGCATCACCGACACCTTCCCTCCGGCATTGGCCGACAGCAGGCGCGCCGCATCCTCAAGCTGATCAACGGCATCAACAGTAGCGCCCAACAGCATGGAAGCCTCAGGCAGATTGGGGGTGATGATTGTGCTGTATGGGATAAGTTCTTCTTTGAGAGTGTCCACAGCCTCCTCCAGAAGCAGAGGATCTCCGGAAGTTGACACCATCACCGGATCCAACACTATGTTGGTGACGTCATTATATTCAACCAATGTTGATTTCACAGCCCGTATCAGCTCCGAGTCGTGCAGCATGCCTATCTTCACGGCATCTGCGCCTATATCGTCGAGCACTGATCGGATCTGTCCTATCACGAAATTCACCGGCACCGGATGCACGTCGTAGACACCCACGGTGTTCTCATCTACTATCGCCACTATGGCTGTAGCCCCGTAAACCCCGAGGGCTGAAAAAGTCTTCAGGTCGGCTTGCAGCCCTGCGCCCCCCGAAGGATCGCTTCCCGCTATCGTAAGCGCGGTGTCATATTTTTTCATAGGATAAACTTATTTTAAAAATACTCTTTCTTGTATGCGTCTTCCCAGAAAAGCCGCTCAAGCTTCGTGCAGTCTACGTAGGCCTTAGTCATCTCTTTTCTCACCCGCGGCGACACATCCTCCGCCAACCGGTCGCATATATCTATGGCTATGCGGGTAGACTCAACGAAGTCATCGCCTCCGTATGTCGCAATCCAATCGGCATAAGGATTGTTCTTCATGTCGGCGATAGAAATAATATATTCACCAACCTTCTGGTACACCCAGAAACACGGAAGCACAGCAGCAGTCTCCACTGCAAGCGGAGCCTCGCACATCGACTTAAGAAAAGCTGTGTAAAACGCGCATGCCAGCGTCTTTTCTCCACACACCACTTCAGAATAACCGGCATGAAGGCTCCTCTCCACGGCCACGCCGTCGGTCGAAAACCTCAGGAACTCCATCATATCGTCGCTGTCCGGCATCCGCGATGCGATATGAGCGAGCACACGCGAATAAATATCGAGATACTGCCGATCTTGATTGATATAGAACTTGAATCTATCCATGTCGAGGGTGCCTGCAGCAAGCTCCTTGACAAACGGCAGCTCTTTTATCGACTCAAACACCGGCTCGGCTGCTTTCCAAGCTTCCTCACTCCATTTCATAACCGTGCTCATTTCTTATAAGCAATAAGCGCCACATAGTCGCCACGGTCATAGCCTTCTACCGGCTGCTCCATGCGCGTGTCGGAATACAACGGATGCATGGTGAGGGTCTGCATGAACTTCATGTCCTTGAAGCCACATTCCTCCACTATGGCAACTTTCTCAGCAGTAGTGCGCCAACTGGCGGAATTGACAAACTCGATAGGATATGGGCATGGAGGATAAACACCTTCAAGCAGCGGATGATCCCATGTGCCCAAAGCCTTGGCAAGATTATACATCACCCCATAGGTGCTTTCCTTAGGCACATCAATCAATATGATGCACCCGCCGAAGGGCAATGCTTCATACACTTTGCTTACTACCTTGCGCAAATCAGAGATATAACTTGGAGAACCGTTGAACAGCACAGTGCGATACTTCTCTTTAGGAAAATCGAAACATTCTCCAGTGTTTATCGTCACATCCATGCCTCGCTTCCGCGCTATCTCAGCCATCCCCTCTGACGGCTCCACTCCATCGGTGATCGAAATACCATAGTCGTTCTTCAATATCACCTCAAAGAGTCCGCTGCCGCAACCAACCGACAGCACTGGTCCTTCACCACACTCTACTGCCGCCGCCACCAGGGCAGCTTCTGAGGCAAGCACGTTGGGATTGTCAAGAAACCATGAATCGTAGACCGACGCATATTCATCAAAACTTTTTGCCATGATTAGAATTCTATTATGTTATATGAATTGTTCAATAAATCTATCGTAAGAAGTAATCCATCGAGAGGCTTGCCGAATCCACCGAGCAGCTTGAGCACCTCCACTGCCTGCAGGCTTCCCACCACACCTGGGGTGGCGCCGAATGTGCCTATCACCCTGCCGGTGTCGGCCGACCCGTCGATATCGGGGTAGAGATCGGAATACCTCCTTTTAAGCTTGTGATTAAACACAGTCACCACTCCGCGGAAGCCCTCTATGGCTCCATGCACCCAGGGTTTACCGGCAAGATGACATACGTCGTCGATGAGCAGACGTGTGCGGAAATTATCAGTGCAGTCCACCACAATATCGTAAGCGCCTATCAATGCCGAGGCGTTGTCGGGAGTGAGACCTTTGTCGTGGATCTCAAATATCGTCGACGATGACATTTTCTCAAGCCGACTCAAGGCACAGTCTGTTTTACACTGCCCCACAGCTCGTTCGTCGTAGAGAACCTGACGCTGAAGATTGGTTACACTCACCCGGTCATTGTCGGCAAGACCGAGTCTGCCCACTCCTGCCGCCGTGAGATACATGGCTACCGGTGCCCCAAGGCCACCGAGCCCCACAATCAGAGCCGACGAATCCATGATGCGTCTCTGGCTCTCTTCTCCCACTTCGGGGAGCATTGTCTGTCGGGAATATCTCTCCATAGTTGTCAGTCAAATACTCTGTCCCAGTCTTTCCACACCGGCTCACGGCCAAGAGACCTGAGGTCGGCCACAACTCTCTCAGGAGAAGTGTCATCGCTGATGGTAAACTGCTCCAGCGAATCGGTTAAGGAGGCATAGCCTCCCGGCTCAACTCTCGAACCGGCACTCATGGTTGTCACTCCAAGAGTAGCCATGTTGTTCCTCAGCCGGTGATTCTCTCTTGTGGAATATGATATGTCGACATCCGGATCGAAGATGCGGAATGCGAATGTCAGCTGGGCCAGTTCTCTGTCGGTCATCACCACATTAGGCTGGAAGCCTGACTCTGATGGCCGCATTCTCGGAAAATTCACCGAATATTTCGTGCGCCAATAATTCTTGCGCAGATACATCAGATGCCTTGCCATCATTGTCACATCTGTGCGCCAGTCTTCAAGCCCGATGAGCACACCCATACCTATCTTGTGCACGCCGGCCATGCCCATGCGGTCGAATCCGTTGCACCTCCATTCAAAGTCTGATTTCATTCCTGCCGGATGATAGACCTTATAATTCTTCCTGTTGTATGTCTCCTGAAAGCACACGACTCCATTGAGGCCTGAATGTGTGAGTCTCTCATAATCTTCAGTCGGGAGCGGCATCACCTCTATAGTGAGATTCGAGAAATAAGGCCGACACACCCGCAGGGCCTGTTCCAGATAGTCGGTGCCCGCCTTGACAGGGTTCTCGCCCGTCACTATCAGCAGATTCTCAAATGGCCCCAGCTTCTTTATTGCCTTACATTCGGCCTCTATCTGATCCATGTTGAGAATCACGCGGCGGAACTTATTATGGCAGTTGAATCCGCAGTACACACACGAATTGGTGCATGAGTTGGTGATATACATCGGTATGAAAATCTGCATCGTCTTACCGAATCTCTGTTCGGTAAGGCGGCGGCTCTTACGGGCCATCTGCTCAAGATATGGGACTGCGGCAGGCGACACAAGAGCCATGAAGTCGCGATCGCTAAGCCTGTCGGCAACCAGTGCTCTCTCAACATCGGCCGGAGTCATCGCCATAATGGTGCGGGTGGTCTCGTCCCAGTCATATTTCTTTAATTCATCTGCGAACATACTCAATCAAGGAATGAAGTTAACGGACTCGAAGCCTCGGCATGGTCCGACACCGCTCCCAGGCCGGCTTCGAATGCCTCGCGCCCGGCTCTTGTGGCATCGGCGAATGCCTTTGCCATTCTCACAGGGTCGGCTGACACAGCGATAGCAGTGTTGACGAGCACAGCATCAGCCCCCAACTCCATTGCTTCTGCCGCATGCGAGGGTGCGCCCAGACCGGCATCCACCACTACAGGCACAAGGCTCTGGCTTATGATTATCTTTATCAGGTCGCGGGTCACCAGGCCCTTGTTGCTGCCTATCGGAGCAGCCAGAGGCATCACGGTGGCAGCTCCTGCTTCTTCGAGCCGCTTGCACAGCACAGGGTCGGCCTGTATATAAGGCAATACCACAAATCCCATCTTAGCCAATATCTCAGTGGCTTTCAGTGTCTCCACCGGGTCGGGCAAGAGGTATCTTGGGTCGGGATGTATCTCAAGTTTAATGAAATTAGTCTCAAACGCCTCTCTGGCAAGCTGGGCAGCCAGTACTGCCTCCTCGGCGTTTCTTACTCCAGAAGTGTTGGGAAGTAACTGTATGCCGTCGTGCACCACATGGCGCAGCATGTCATCATCTTTGTTATCCATGTCGATGCGCTTCATCGCCACGGTCACCATCTCTGTTCCGGAAGCCAGAATAGCTTTCTCCATCAGTTCATTACTGCGGAATTTACCCGTGCCGACAAATAGCCGGGAGTCAAATTCCCTACCTCCTATCACAAGTTTCGACATAATATCATGTTTTTATAATTGATTAATCAGTTTCGTCACCCGGCTACAATGCTTATAAGGCTGCGGGTCATCTCCGTTGGTTCCGGAGCATTTATTATCTCGGAGCTTATAGCAAGGCCGTCGACACCCGTAAGCATCACCCGGGCTGCATCTGCAACCGTAATGCCTCCTATGGCTACGATAGGCAAGCGTATGTCTGCGGCTTTGCATTTCTCCACGATTTCAGCGTAGCCCTGCAGTCCTAATATCGGACTGAGATTCTCTTTGGTGGCAGTGAATCTGAATGGGCCGAGGCCAATGTAGTCAGCTCCATCGATATACGCACGCCGGAAATCTTCGAAGGTGTTGGCCGTAGCGCCTATAATCTTCCTGGGGCCCAATAGCTTGCGGGCTTCCTTTACAGGCATATCGTTCTTGCCAAGATGCACCCCGTCGGCGCCCACCACTCCGACAAGATCTACGCGATCGTCGATAATGAATATAGCGCCGGCCTTGTGGCAAAGATCAGCGACGCTGAGGCCTTCGTTCATCAGAGTATCCGTGTCGGCATGCTTGTGGCGGAGCTGCACCCATCGACATCCTCCGGAGATAACCTCCCTGGCCTCACTGACGATAGAGCGGGAGGCCACCGGATGTGTGATAAACTGTAGACGGAATGCCTCCATGTCAATCTCCTTGCGCCATACGCTTCCCAGAAATGCTGCTCCGCCGAATCCGAGTCTCTCCACTTCGTCAAGCCTGTCTTCAGTAACTCCGCCCAAAGCGAATATCCTGTCGCTGGCAACCGAGCGTATCTCGCCGGGCGAAAGAGTTGGGGAATATCCCGGTTTGCTGATGCTCGGAAACACGGGGCTGAGGAAAGCATAATCGTAGTCCGACGAACCTATTTCATCAATCCGGTGAAACGACCGACTCACCATCCCCGACCATCCGGCGGGCACAATATTGTTGCGGCTATTGAGATGCACGCCTCCGAGGCGGCACTCCGAGGCAAGATGCAGATGGTCGTGGATGCTAAGCTTGTGGCGCAGCTCCATAGGAATGGCTTCTATCAGCATGCGCACATCGTCGGCACTATATCCGGGTTTGCGGATATGGACACGCCACACATCGGTGCACTGCAGCATCCCGACCAATTCGTCGGCTTCACCGTTGAAAAAGTCGGGATATGTTATCACTATCTTCTTCATCATCTCAGCCTCCGCATGCAGCTCTTATCACTGTGATCCTCATGTCTTCCTCCAGCATTGTCTCTTGCCACAGGGCCTTGGGCACAACACGGTTGTTTACAGCCACTGCCTGACCTTTGCCATCGAATCCCTCCGTAAGCAGGAGAGCCTCAAGATTGGTGATGCCCGCAGGCACTTCCACTAACCGATGATTTATCTCTACTTTCATAATAATAAAGTTAAGTGCGGCACTGCATTGCGCCACACTACACCAAGAGAGATAAAATCCGTAAAAAGGTTATCTAAGAATACAAGTCCTTTCGGCGGTACTGACCGCATCAAGTTCATAGGGTATAATCTCAGTCCTCTGCAGGACACCCCTCTTGTGTTTCGCTTGCGAAGTTACTTCATTATTTTCAAATATCAAAAAAAATATTATGAATTGACAAATAGCGAGTTGTGGGGTTTTAAAGGATTTTTTTGTGCACAGGTGGTTTTTCTCCGGGAACGCTGTGGCGCTGTGTGGCGTAACTTTGCATTGTCAAAGCGCGAGACATATTCACTAATCAATTCTAAAACAAACCCTTTTAAATCAAAAAAACTATGGATGTAAATGCACAACCTCTAACAACAACTATCACCAACGAAGTATCTCCTACTCTGCTGCGAAACGAAATTGACCGCCGCATCGTGAAGATTCGCCCTATGTCGACTCCCGTGGATCAAATATCACGCATGGTCGGTTGCCGCCCCTGCGGATCTATGATCGTTGACTACTACTCGGTGGAGTCAAAGGAGACCGCAACAACGCTTACGGCAACGGTGACTCCGACCACTACACCTGCCACTGCCGACGATGGCATTGTCGTGGAACTATCGGTGGCAAATCCTGAGATTCTGCAACCCTCAGAGACAATATTATTTCCTTCGGCGCCTTATCGCCACTATCCCTCAAACGAGGCAGGACACGTCACTGGTTACGTCATTGAAGTTAAAACCGACGGCAAGGTGCGCGCAATGCTCTTCAATCTCGGCAAAGAGTCGCGCGACGGCATGTTTGCAACATCGATTCCCTCGGGCTGTGAGGTGGTGCGTATGGGCAGAGCTGCCGCTGAGCTCGATGTGCAAACGCCTCAGTTTGAAGCATTACCGACAAAAAAGAGTCAATTCTGTCAAATATTCAAAATGCAAATAGAGCAATCTACGCTGCAGCGCATCGCCAACAAGGAGGTCGGATGGTCGTTCAGCGATCAGGAAGAAATAGCCATCGCCGACATGCGCCTGGGCATGGAGAAAAACTTCTTGTTTGGCAAGAAACTGCGCATAACCCACCCCGACACACATGAAGAAATTTTCTTCACCGGTGGCATCTGGAATCAAACCACACGCGACTTTACACTGACGTCAAACTTCAACGAGGCCACGCTTATAGACCTGTGCAAACAAGCGTTCACCAAGAATTCGGGAAACTACCGCAAAGTATTTATCGTAGGGTCGGATCTCATGGCACGCATTGCTAAACTCACTGTGAATAAAGTGCTTCTCGGCAATCAGACATTCACGAAATGGGGCCTTGAATTCCGCGAGATCATCACCAACTTCGGCCGCTTATATGTGGTCCACTCAGAGATATTCGACGATTGCGGACACTCCGGCGACGGTATTATCATAGACCCTGAGTATATCACCAAATATGCTCATATCCCCTTCCGCACCGATCGTCTTGACTTGCGTGGAGCCGGCATACGCAACACCGACGCTATTGTGGTGACCGAGTGCAGCTGTCTTGTGCTGCGTAATCCCAACGCTCACATGCGAGTATTCGGTTCTTAAAGACATCCGCAAGCTTCCGCCGCCACTAACCCTCAGGCTTGAGCACATCATGAATATCGATGGCAAGCCAGCCGGCGCCTCTTGCGCCGGCGAGGTCAGTGGCCGGATTGTCGCCTATCATCACACAACTGGCGGATGTGCCTCCACACACTTTCTCGGCATAGCGAAACATTTCGGGAAATGGCTTGGGGACTCCAACCTCCTCGCTGAGTACCACATATTTAAACAGATGATCAATGCCTGCCGATTGTAATTTCTTTTGCTGTGTACCGGCGAATCCGTTGCTGAGTATACCGAGTGTAAACCCGCGGGCCACAAGATTTTCAAGCAAGCCACGCACACCGGGAACAAGCTCCTTGCGCATCGCCAGACGCCGCAGGTAGTCGGCATCGTAGTCCACGGCCAAGGCCTTTGCTTCTTCATCGCCTACACCCGCCTCAACAAGCGGCCGGCGGAAACGCTCTGACCTGAGTGTGGCAAGATCAATGTCGCCGCGCCCATATCGCTCCCACAGAGCCGAATTTACTGCACGATATGCCGAGAGCCACGCTTCAAAAGTCGGCCAAAGACGGCTGAGACAGCGTTCAACATAAAACTCATGCATGGCATCGGCCGAGTTGCGGGTAAAATCCCACACGGTGTCATCGAGGTCAAACCACACGTGCGGAGTCACGCTCACGTCGAGATCACTTGGCAAACAATCAGAATTCATTAATTTTCCACCATTTATATGATTTCACGGAATTATCAGCCGGTCGCTCACCCTCCACCCTATGGAGATAGCGCACCACCCGCAGGGTCACAGGCAGGATGATTATTTCATATCCGGTCTTGAGGAGCGCCTGTGTCACCATCAGGCGCACAATGACTTCCCAGGGAAGCACTCCGCCAAAGGCTACCGGGAAGAATATGAGGGAGTCAACACCCTCGCCCCATAATGTAGACACAATGGCCCGGAGGGAGAAATGACGGCCTCCCGAGGATATCTTCATCTTCTCCATGACGTAGGCATTGATGAGCGAGCCACACAAGAAAGCGGCAAAACTCGCAGCCATAATACGCGGCACACTGCCGTAGATGCTCTCCATGGCATCCTGGGCCTCCCACTGCGAACTGCCTGGCAACCATATCGCCATCTGCAGGAACAGACTCACCAACAGACTCATGCCGAAGCCCAGCCAGATGACCAGACGTGCCTTGCCAAAGCCATAGACCTCTACTATACAGTCGTTGATGATGTAGCTGAGGGGAAACACCACAAACCCGGCGGTGATCTGCAACCACGCCAGGTCTACGGTTTTTATTTCTATAAGATTGGAGACTATGAGCAATACACAAAACAGCACACTGAGCACAAGGAAGGGCAGTGAGAAATCAGCACGGCGCTCCCGGGGTGCAACGTTACTCGGCTGCATCGTTGTGTTTGGTGCTTACTGCCACCGACGACTCATGGTGATGATCGACCTCCTCGGCCTGAACTTCCTCCACATCATGAGCTGACGAAGATGCCTCGCCTGCCGACTTGCGCAGGCTCTTGTTGTAGCTGTGAATAAAAATGCCCTCGATGAATACACCAAGAGAGAACAGACAAAGGCCGCTGCCGGTGAGGATAATCATCAGGCTATTATCGGGATTGGTGGCATCGAGAAAGCAGATCCACACACCCACTGCCACCAGCAGCGCGGGAATTGCATAGAGCCAGCTCGGGAACACAATCGGGCGATAGCTGATAGAAATAACATAGAAATGAAACACTCCGCCCAGCAGAAGCAGGCCTCCGAAGATGTAAGGAATCAGAGGCACAAACACGCCTTCGAACAAAAGCATGCAAAGGCCGAGTATTATGCCGGCAACAGAAGTGATCCATCCATATATCCGCGAAAGCGCTCCACCGGTGCGCCGCCCCGACGTGTGGCGCGTGTCTTCATTAAGATAGAAAAATATATTCAGCACCGAGGCAAGCAGAAACAGCACCCCGCCACAGGTGACTATGCCGGCTGCGCTGAGCGATTTATTTATTATCAGCAATACTACGCCGAGAGTGAGGATGAGCACGGCGGAGAGTATGGAACTTTTGCCTTTCATATCTATGTGTCTTATGTGAGTTTTACAACAATTATAACACCGGTTACCGACTTATGTTTGCCACATCAATAATCGTATAGAAGCTGCAGATCGTCGATATAGAGCAGGGAGCCGTTACCGCCGGTGAAGTAGTCGCCGTATTTCGACGCCGAGGCTGTGATGAGTATGTATTTCGGCACACGGTTGGTGGCCCGGTAATCAAGCTTTATGTCGAAGCGGGTGTAGCCGTCGACATCTTTGCCGCTCTCAAGAGAGCCGTAGGCCACGACATAGGAGCCGGCGGGGTCAAAAAGCTGACGGTTCTTAGGATTGGTGCGTATCTCCACGGGCTGATCGGAGTCAATGAGAGCTACCCAGACAATGCACGTGTCGGGGCGCCCGGCAAGCTGGTTGAAACCCTCGGTGGTCGAGCTGATAGGCGCCGAATGATACTTATAATACCCTGTGAGGCGCGTGGGGCGTTCGGTGAAGTTATATCCCATGCTTAGGACTCCGTTGGTGCCATCGGTGCGCACATATTTTCCTACAAAGATATTGCCGGCGGCAAGTTTGCCCAACGGACCAATGCCTACAAAGCGAGTCTCAAGTCGGGCTGCCATGCCGGTGCCGCTGGATGTGTCTTCGGTGGGTGTAGAGTTTGAGTCGCCGAGTGTGGTTGCACCCTTGTTGCCTGTATCCCAAACCTGCGGACCTTCCTGGGGCCAGGGACACCAGACCTTGCCGTCTTTCCACCAGTCGGAGAGCATGGAATTGGGCACCTGAATGTCTTGACCGGTAGTAAACTCAAGTGTGGTTCCGTATTCTTCGCCGCTGAAGGCACGAGCTTCGTATGTTGTCATCGGCAATAGGCCGGTGATACGGGCGTGGAAATCGCCACCGTCAACGGTGAGCCAGCTCTGCGGGCAGCGGGTCCACTCTGAGTCGCCTTTGAGTCGATACTCAACTCCGAAATCGGCATCTGCCATGGCCTGACCGTAGACCCAGCCGACGCGGGTCCAACCGTCGGCACTGAGAGTGGAGACTGTGGCCTCGGTGAGTTCTACGTAGACAGTCCACACTTCGGTGCGCCCAAAGGCAGTGACTTTTAACGTCACCGGCTCTGAGGCATCAATAGTGCCGCCGTCGGCAAGGTTCGGCTCCATAACTGAGCCAACAGGACCGAGCTTAGCAGAGAGCACATGCAGGGCCGAGACATCGGCGGTTGTCGGCATCTGCACAATGACACGGCGCCCGACGGGGTCTATCACCGACGATCCGATCTGACCGTCGACTGTGAAATAGCGGTTGATGTCTTGCTCGGCACGGATGACCCATTCATAGTCTTGATAAAGACTGAGTGTGAGCGTCATGTCTTCAGAGAGATCTATAGGCCGGTCAAGCGGATTATCAACAATGCTGCCCCCGGGAGTGAGGGTGTAGGAGGTGACGTGCACGTTATAGGGGTCGACGCTCTCTCCAAGATAGACGGTGAGCACCCTTGTGGCCGAGTCGATAGAAGCTGCTCGGGCCTGTCCCTCTACCTCAAATGACCTGAAGTTGACCTGTATGCGCGGATAGGGTATATTGTTCTTAATGCATGACGCACACAGCAGCACGATTGCTGCCGACAGCATGTATATCAGTTTCTTAGTATTCATAGCGCCCGAAATTATCAGATGACAATGGCGAGGCCAAAGTTGATGTTGAATATATTGAAGCGGAAGTTGGCACCCGAACTGATGCGGCTACCCCCGTCGACCCCGTTGGTTTTCTGGCGGTCTTTCTGCAGCTTGAGGCCAAACACGCCGAACGAGACATTAAACGCGGCATTTTCCTGAATAAAGACACACAATCCCGGCGAGAAATTCAGCGACGCTTTTGTGGTGAATGTGTGGGTATCGCGCAACTCGTCGTTGTAATATCTTTTGAATCTCGACGAGCCACTGCCAAATGACAATGCCACTTCATTGAACACAGCGAAGCGACTGTTGCGGCCGAGGCCCACATAATTGCGGTAGGCCACGCTCATGGTGTAACTCTCGCTGTAGTAGCTCACATCGTGGATGCTGAAGTTAAGATCGTCGTCGATGTCGAGAGTGAGACTGCCGAGATTAGCCTCACCACGGGTGTAGTCGAGCACAAAACCGACCGACTGGTTGCTGCGAATAAAATAGCTCACCGACGGCTTAAGCGAGTATAACTTGCCTTTGAAGTTAAAATCAGAAAGCACCGACAATATCTCCACATCTTCGGTAGAGAACTCGCCGTATGATGCAGTGAGGCCGAAAGCCCACTTGCCTTTGGGGATGTAGAGATAATTAAACAGTCCGCGGTCATAACGGCCCAAATTGCGCTGGGGGAGAATCAATGACACAGTATCATCACCGACAATCACACGCTCATCGGCAGGATTGACCGTGGCAACCGACTCTATAATACGCTCGACAACAACAGTGTCGTGCACTGTCACATAAACAGTGTCGGCAACCGCGCCGGCGGCATGAGCCTCATGCGGAAGTACTGCTGCAGCGGCCACAGCCAGACTCAGCAATACTGATATTTTTCTGAAAGCTTGCAGCATCATAGATAAAACGTGACTCCGAAGGTAATAGAAAACAGATTGATTTTGAAGTTGGCGCTCTTGGAGTTGTAGTGCGCCACATAGATGCGGTCGGTGACCTGCCGCGTGTGGTCGTAGCTGAATCCCAGCACACCCACATTGACTTCTATGGCCGAGTAGTTGTTGAGAAACATCACCAGACCGGGGGCAACGCCCACATCGAGCGAGAAACTGCGGCCGAAGGTGCCGGTGAGGTCTTCGCCGTAACCGTTGCACAGCTTTGACTCTCCACCGCCAATCTGCAACTGCATTTCGGTGAAGATGCCGAAGCGCTTTGAGGTGCCCATGGATATATAGTTGCGGAAGGCTGCTGTGCCATAGTAGTTATGCGATATGCTGTAAAGGCCCTCAACGTTGTAAGAAGTTTCAGAGTCGATGACTACGTCAGCGCGGTCGAGGTGTGTGCGCTGGCGTTGATAGCTGAAACGCATACCCGCTGCCAGATTGTCTTTGAAGCAATACATGGCCATGGGCGAAATCTTATAAGAATATGAGTCACCGTTGATGCCTTCGATAATGAGAAACTGATAGTCATTTTGCGACGAGTGCGAGTAGCTCACCGACACGCCAGTGAGCCACTGCCCCTTAGGCACAAACGACACCTGCTCGAAGTTGCGGCCAAAGTGCTCCTGAGCCTTGACCAAGTGCGCGGCAACAAGCACTGACAGCATTATTAATATGGTGCGAAGTCTGCAATTCATACTTTAGCAATTGGCTTTATAATGCCAATATCAGCGCAAATTTACAAATTTTCAGCAATATAGACAAAATTTGCAAATTATCGGGAAGTATGTAATCAATTCATAACTCTGCAACAACTATTTGATTGAATGATTACCACCACATTTCCCCTAAAAATTTCGACAAGAATAGTAAGAAACAGGCTGAGATCTATGTCTCAGCCTGCGCAAAGTTTTTATTCAACGAATGGTTTGAATGGTACCTTTACCATTACATGAGGGACATCTGTCATGGCTGTGGGAAGCAGGGACATTGCGCCCGCAATCTGAGCAATAATAAGAAGTGCTATTGCCGTAAGTTGGAGTGGAGGTTCCTGCTATCCATCCCTTTCCGTGGCATAATGAACATTGTTTCGTTGTTACTCGGCTTCCGCCAGCACCATTATTTGCCGGAGGTGTCGTAGACGAATATGATCCTACTGCACGTGCATTTTTTAATTGGAATGTATAGGAGTTACGACCAATTTGTAAAATTAGCGACTGACAATCGAATGGCATTACTGCATAGGACCCAGCCATGTTAGTGTATACCATACCTTGCGAAACAACATTCGAAGGGACCATGCTGAATTTTTGACCTCCAAAATCAAAAACTATGCCATTTCCGGTCATAATCAGCGATCCGGTGTCTCCGGTCTCAGCACATTCATAATCCATTGTAAGCATTTGTGCTTGCAATTCATTAGCCATTAATCCGGCTGCAAATAATGTAAGAAATACAATAAGGTTTTTCATATACGTATGAATTTAGCGTTTTATACGAATCACGTATCCTTTGCCCATACAGGAGGGACACCTGTCATGGCTGTGAGATGATGGCACCGTGCGATGACACTCATCACAATAATATGATGATGAACTTGAGAATGAGGCGGTAGAAGTACCGGCTACGGTACCCTTGCCATGACAATTCGAGCACTCTACTCTTTCAGTGCCACCTGATGAATGTGTGCTCTGATTTGACTGAGGCGATGCACTGAGATTGGATGACACAGGGGCTGCAGGGGCTATAAGATTAGAAAGAGTAGTCATGCTGTTACTTATCGCATTGGAAGCATTAGCGATTGCCATTGCAGCTTGCTGCTGACGGTAGTATTCATACGCTTGCAAGCTGGCCATTTGCTGAGATCGCATATCCTCGCATTGACGTATCTCATCATAGACGGCTACCAGATTTGGATCAATCTCAAGAGACCGCTTTAACGCGGGAATACCTTTGTCGTAAAGCCCGAGCTTATTATATGCTCTACCCAAAGCAAGCCATGAGTCAGCACTATTACCATCATAAAAGACAGCTTTATCTGCGGCAATCAGACTCTCTAAATTACGATTGAGCATGTTGAGAAGAGTGGATTTATATGCATACGGATGAGATGAGGGGCATGTCGGATTAACATCAGCATAAGCAGAGATATCAGAAAGGGCACCTGTGTAATTCTGATTATTAGCACGAGTGAACGCGCGAAACATCCGCGCATAAACATCTCGTGGATCTTCTTCTATGACTTTATCAAGCCGATTTTGGAGCATTAGTGGATTGACCTCCAAATAATCGAGATGGTCGGCAAAAGCTTTAACTCCTTTCTGCTCCATGAGATCCATAGCAACAGATCGAGACCGCTCGACTTTATCATTGGCTTTTTTTAAAGCGGAAGTGATGAAATGTCGGTCATTCATCAGGTCGATCTCAAACTGTTTCATAGCTTTTTTGAAATTCACTGCAAACGGACTCCTTATCGATAAATCACCAAAGAGCGCATATAAGCTGACGTATTTTCGTGTATATGTTTTAACGGGATATGATTTAACAATGTTACCATAATTATCACATACATCAAACACGAAATTACATTCATATCCCGCGTGACATATCGGAGCGCCAAGGAGCATCGGAACACCCAAGCATAAAATCGAAGGTGCAACCATAGCATAATGGCCAGAAATCTTAGTTGATGCTATTTTTACCCGTATGTGTCCATTATACTTCTTCGGGGTTTTAGGACTGAAAACGTTTCTGCGTAAGTCATTGTTTGCAATCTCTAAAATATCGCCATAAATGCGTGGCTTATACATGTTTATTTCTTCGATCTGTCTATCTCTTCCTGCACCCATTGTCAAATTATCCAATGACTCTATGTCGAAATAAATCTGAAGTGCGGGGATTGTCTTATTAGCCGAGGGATAGGTAAGTTTATTAGGATGTTTAAGAGCTGAGTTGTAGGATGTATTGCACCCTGATAGAATAGCCGCGCAAAGTAAAAAAACAGCGCATATCGCCTTAGAAATCGAATCCATCATCGTTGTTTTTTAAAGGTTGCTGTCTGTTGTCCTCAAAATTATCGTCGAAATATGCATCTTCAACCGATATGGCGTAATTTCTGTCCACCGAAACATTCGGCAGTCTTGTGCCGGCCTTAATAGTAGGGTTACTTCCCTTAGCAATCAAGGTAAGCAAACCGATAGGAGCAAATAGAATACCGACAGTCCAAACAAGTCCTGCAACACTGTGTCCCGATTTTGAGTAATTGCTCATATCAAGATGAATTGGTGTGCCATCAACAGCATTTACTGTTCCACCGGTTATTGTAATACTTCCCGGACGTCCGCATGATTTATTGTTTTTACTGTAGGATTGGAGCGATACGCGGCTGCCTTTGCGAATTATAATGTTTCGGCCCGAGGCATCAAAAACATTATTTTCTACCACGGCAGATATGCCTGCATTGCCGCCCTTGACGTCGTATGGAAACACTATGTCAATCGGGGTGCCTGCATAGAGCCTTGCTTTTTTCAACTGATTTGCCTGTGCTAACATAGCAGTAGGAGAGAAAACAGAAATGACAAAAGCCATTAAAACAAATAAAGCTTTCATGTTTTGTATGATTTCCTGATGTAATGCCCCAACCACCAGGATTGCAATTAGATAGGTTTAAAAATGCGAAGCGTGGGACAATGTTCAGTCTATCCTTTACGAGGCATCGCCAAACGCCCTTACAGAAATAAACAGCCCACCCCACGCCATGCCGATATAACGACCCCGCGCGCGGGGTGGAATAGGCACGCATGAGCACTTCTTGACCGCTTTCCATCTGTAAAATTTTTGGCGAATTTTCGTAAAGTGGAAAAGCTTGAAACGCTTCAGATATGTAAAACGAGAGATCTCTATCTCTCACACGCAAATTTAGCAAATTAATCTTGTTTACTCAAACAATTACAAACTTTTTCGCAACCGCACAATCAAGAGACGTTTCGTAAAAGATGGCGCCATAAAGCTACATGTCCACATGGTATTAACCAACCTTCGGGCATAATGAAATTTAAACAGCATTTTGCTCGAATTTTTCATTTCTATTGATATCATTGTGTCAATAGACAAAGTTTCTAAAATAATTGTAACTTTGTGCTATGATGCGCATTTTGCAAGAAATTGACAGTGACTGAGAATAACGGTATAAGCGTTGCATTAGATTCCTAATATCTAATATGATGCTTGGCTAATGTATAAACAGAGACGTTTGTTATGATATGGAAACGATAAATAATAGACATATTGACAGCAACTTATTATCAGAAATCAGACAACTTATTGAGTCTACTAAGTATCAAGTGGCTGTGGCTGTTAATTCTGCTATGACCCTAATGTATTGGCATATAGGGGACCGAATAAACCGTGAACTACTCGGAGGTGAACGCGCTGCATACGGAAAGCAGATTGTTGCCAATCTATCTAAAGATCTAACTTCACAATATGGCGGTCGAGAATTTTCAGAACGCAATCTTTGGCGAATGATGCAATTTTCGTCAAAATTTCCCGATTTACAAATTGTGACACCATTGGTGGCACAATTGTCGTGGTCTCATTTTCTACAAGTTATGCCAATAGAGGATGATTTAGCCAGAAACTTCTACCTCACTATGGCTGCTGATCAACGATGGTCAAAACGCACACTGAAAGCTAAAATAGACGGAATGCTATACGAGCGCACTGCCATAGCTAAACAACCGGAAGAAGTCGTGCTTCACGATCTTGCAGAACTACGTAATGAACGTAAGTTGTCGGCCGACCTTGTGTTTCATGACCCATATTTCCTTGACTTCCTCGGATTGGGGACTAACTATTCTGAGCGCGACCTGGAAAATGCCCGACCGGAAACTTATAGAACAAAAATTGCAACAGGCAATCCAACGCGCTCATAATCATTTAAACCACCAATCAAACGACTAAAGATCCAGACAAACTTTGTACTTTATAAGTCTATATTTCCTTGAATTTATCAGCTATCATATCGCACAAAAAGCGAGGGGTTTTGAGGGGTTGGTGGCGCGTGTTGTCCGATTTTTTTGCTAAATTTGCACGACAGGCGCAACTTTTGCTTCGCAAGGCTGTTTACTCCATAATGCTAACACAATTAATTGATAGATATATGAAAATCAAAATCTACACACTGCTGGCCTGCCTGATGGTGGCCGCGGCATCAACACGCGCACATGCATGGGATCTAAAAGACCTCCTCGGAGGCGACGGCGGATCGAACATCGGTTCTCAGATCGGCAACGCCATCAGTTCGCTTGTCGCAAATGACAATTTCAACATTGATGACCTCAAAGGCACTTGGAAATACTCGTCGCCTGCGGTGACATTCGAGAGCGACAACGCCCTGCAGAAGGTGGGCGGTGCAGCCGCTGCTACAGCACTCGAAACTAAAATTGAGCCTTACTACTCAAAAGTTGGCCTCACCAATCTGGTGATCACCGTCGACGAGGAGCACAACTTCACCATGAAGGCAAAAATGGCAACCATGACAGGCACCATTACTCAGGATGAGAAAGGCGAACTGACATTCAACTTCAAGGCGCTCAAGAAGATCTCTCTCGGCAAGATGACAGCCAAGGCATCAAAAGCCGGCGAAACTCTTATACTCACTTTCGACGCAACCAAGCTTATCGCACTGATGGAAAAGGTGGCTTCTATCTCGGGCAGCGCATCAATAAAGACACTGTCGAAGATGCTGTCGTCATACGATGGTCTTTATCTGGGATTCCGCCTCAAGCATCAGGCTGATAAGAAGTAAAGGTGTTTTATGGAATTTGAATCGCCAGTTCTCGAGGCTGCAGTAACCGAGTTGTCGCGACTGCCCGGCGTGGGCCGCAAGACTGCTCTGCGCTTTGCTCTGCATCTGCTGCGCCAGGAGCCGTCGGTGGCTCAGAATCTTGGGCGCGCCATCTCAGAACTGCGCACAGGCATCCACTACTGTCCCCGGTGTTTCAACATCACTTCGGGCGAGGGTTTGTGCCCAGTATGCGCCAATCCGATGCGCGACAGCCGCACGATACTGGTTGTGGAGACGGTGAAAGACGTGCTCAGTTTCGAAGCCACGCACCAATACACCGGCGTCTATCACGTGCTTGGCGGCATAATATCGCCTATGGAGGGCATATCACCCGACATGTTGCAGATTGACTCGCTTGTGAGCCGTGTGCGTAATCTCGACGACGGCGAGAATCGGCCGCCAGAGGTGATCCTCGCGCTCAACGCAACCATGGAAGGCGAGACCACGGCCTATTATATCTATCGCGCACTGTCGCGGCCCGGAGCGGGGCGGGTGGTTATCACCCAACTGTCGCGCGGCATATCGGTTGCCGGCGAAATTCAATATACCGACGAGCTCACTCTGGCGCGCTCGTTGCAGAATCGCACACCGTTTACGTTCAACAATATATGACATCCTTGCTGCGTGCACCCGAGCCATCAGACCTCGATACCTTGTATCTGTGGGAGAACGATGAACAGTTGTGGCGTGTGAGTCTCAATCAAGGGCCTGTGTCGCGACATGCCCTATGGCAGTATTTGCAGGAGTATTCGCCTGATATTGCACTTCACTCACAGTTGCGACTTATCATCACAACTGCCGACGGCTCGGCAGCAGGCACGGTTGACCTTACCGACTACTCGCCGCGGCACCGGCGTGCCGAGGTGGGGATATTCATCGCTCCGCAATATCGCCGTAATGGGCTGGCTCGAAAGGCTATTGCCGAAATCGCAGATTACGCCCACAACACTATAGGGTTGCACCAATTGACTGCCCTTGTGGGCTGCGACAATGAGCCGGCGATAAAGTTGTTTGAAGAGGCCGGGTTCAAAATATGTGGCAGGTTGCGATCATATCTGCGCCTGCGTGGCGACAGCTACAGCGATGTTTTTATAATGCAAAGAATACTCTAAAATCTAAAGCAAAATAGAATTAGACCAATGAAAAAACGATATCTTACCCTGTTAATGGCCGGTGGCATGCTATGCGCCGCACGCGCCGAGCGCCCCAATATTGTGCTCATTGTAGCCGATGACCTCGGTTATGGCGACCTCGAGTGTTATGGTGCAAAAAATGTGTCGACGCCGGCTGTAAACCGTCTGGCCGCCGAAGGAGTGCGCCATACCGACACTCATGCCGTAGCGGCAACAAGCACACCGTCGCGCTACTCAATGCTCACCGGCGAATATGCCTGGCGCCGCCCCGACACCGATGTGGCGCCCGGTGATGCCGGTATGATTATTCGCCCCGAACAATACACTTTAGCCGACGCTATGCGACACAGCGGCTACACCACGGCAGCTGTGGGTAAATGGCATCTGGGCCTCGGCGACCGCACCGGCTGTCAGGACTGGAATGCACCGCTGCCAGCGTCGCCACGCGACATTGGTTTTGATTACCACTATATAATGGCGGCTACGTCTGACCGCGTACCCTGCGTCTTCATCGAACAAGACACTGTGGCAAACCGCGACCCTGAGGCACCGATAGAGGTTAGTTACAAGGCTAACTTTGAGGGCGAACCTACGGGAGCTGCTAACCCCGAATTACTCACCAAACTGCGCCATAGCCATGGCCACGACATGAGCATTGTCAACGGCATCGGCCGCATCGGATATATGAAGGGTGGCGGCAAAGCCTTGTGGCAAGACGAGAATATAGCCGACTCGATAACGGCTCATGCGCTGGGCTTCATCGAGCAGAGCCACGCTGCCGGCAAACCGTTCTTCCTCTATTTAGCAACCAACGATGTGCACGTGCCCCGATATCCCCACGATCGTTTCCGAGGCAAAAACAAAATGGGACTGCGCGGCGACGCCATTGTGCAATTTGACTGGACTGTAGGCCGTGTGCTCGACACACTCGACAGCCTCGGCATCGCCGACAACACGCTTGTGATTCTCACGAGCGATAACGGTCCGGTGGTCGATGACGGATATGAAGACCGCGCACAGGAACTTCTCAACGGGCATTCTCCCGCAGGACCATTCCGCGGACACAAATACAGTGCTTTCGAGGGTGGCACTGCTGTACCTATGATTGTGCGTTGGCCCGGCCATGTGCCAGCCGGCACTGAGAGCAATGCGCTGATGAGCCAGATTGACCTTATGAAGTCGCTGGGTGCTCTCTCAGGCGCGCGTATGCCACGCGGAGCTGCACCAGACAGCCGCGACAATCTGGCAACACTTCTTGGCAAGGATCACGAAGGGCGCGATTATGTGGCAGAGCTGTCGTCGGCGAGGGTACTGTCTGTACGCTCGGGCAAGTGGAAATATATCGAGCCTTCAAACGGAGGGCCGATGATCACCTGGGGTCCTGAGATCGAGACCGGCAATCTGCCTGAGCCTCAGCTTTATGACATGGATAACGACCCTGGTGAACGCCATAATGTTGCCTCTGAACACCCCGATGTCGTGGAACGCCTCTCACAAATCACCCGCGATCTCCACAGCCTGGCAAAGTAGGCCGACACTACGAAAACAAACGGATGAGAATCATCCATCAATCCTTATATACTCTCTGAGCGAAGGAATACGCACATCAATATCTACATAATTGTCATAGCCATCAAATATGACAGTTATGTAGTATTGATCCATGGGGGTGCTGTCTTTGCATAGAGACATGAAAGCATTATAAACAAGAGACTTCGCCGTATTTGTAATATTGACGTATTTTGCACTGTCGAGTTCGGCCATAGGCGATAACGTTATTTCCGGAGCATTGTCTTCAATGCTATGCATTCGATGTCTCTGCTGTTTCTTTCCAAGATTATACGCCATATTCAATAATGCCTCTTGTGAAGATATTTCTTCTGTGGGTTCACCGAACTTTTCAATAAAGGCTCTCCTTGAAACCGGTTTAGATGAGGCGTTGATATATGAGGTTATAAATTGTTCGGCATTAGCGCCTCTAAGGCTATCTTTAGTTGACCAAGTATCAATAATATATGGTCGCGATAGTTCTTTCTTTTTTATATAAGAATCCAATGCCAATCTAAATCTCATCCATGGGAAAAACTGCCAATCAGGCGAATATACCATAAACTGACTACTATCGCCAACAGTCTTATTATACAGATTTGCAGTCTCCATCATAAAGTCGGTCGGCTGAAAAACAGACTCAATGTCATCTGTATTCTTATCGGAGTTGCCATGATAAGCGCAACCAATAATCAAAATAGGTAATACCAAATAAACCAATTTCTTGAGCATATAAATCGACAAGTATTGGAGATAGATAATGAATAGGGTTAATCTGTGTAACTATACGCCACAATAATCAAATGCAGCCACAATATAAAACGTTATATATTCAATAGCCCTGACTATTACTAAATACATGCAGATGCGAAGTAATTGGGGCGATACATAGCGGCCTTTTATACATTTAAGCAAGAATAAATAAACTAATGATAAAATGATAAAAGCAATGATTGGCCCCCAATTTTTTAATACATCATCAAAGCCAAAAGTAACGAATATTCCAATATTATATAATAGAACAACGAAAAGTACTAATAAATGCAGTGCGATTGAAACAAGCGATGAATATTTCGTATGGTTTCGCATGATTAAAATTCTTAAGGTTAAGACTTAGCAATGAGACATATAAAACGCTTAGAATCCACGTCCTGTAAAACAATATTCTAGAATTTCTATAATTCCGACATCAAGGACCAGAGGAAAATACAATAAATTCATCACAAGTATTACCCTAAGTGACATTTGACTTCGAAGATATTTTATGTCAGCTATAAATATCGCTATTGCAAACAGTACAGATAGCAAAATGGCCCAACCTTTACCGCAAAACACACTCAACATAGCACATAAGCACACCAGCGAATGTATTATTATGCTTATCGTCATATTATAACCTGTTAGGATCTTATTTATGTGATAAACGAATTTTTCCATATTGATGTATTATTATATCGGTTGAATAACTTCAGCTTTTACTTCATTTTGGAGTCCCTTACGCAATATCCATCATATTCTAAGTAAATAATCATAATACAAGTAACCTAAGGTCTCTTTTCTGTATACTGCAGTTCTTGATGCCATAGAGAGTAATTAGTGATAGCTTATAACATAGATTCAGCATATCCATGTTTTTTGACTATGTCTTAAAAAATTGTCCGAGCATCATTTAGGCTGATTATACTTCAGAAGCGTAGTGGTTACATCCGAGAGTTTCCATTTACCGGAATAATTGAACATGAATGTCATGCGACAGAATGAGTATGGGTATTTTTCTTTAAACGACTTGAATTGAGGAAACTTATAAGAATTAGAAAATGATAATTTCAATTGGTATTTTGCATCTATATCTAATCCAACGTATACCACCCCTCCAGCACTAAATATTCTATATGCATCTTTTGATGTAATGTCTTCTTCAGTGATATATGTACTCTTTGTCCTTTCTAAATATTTATCAATTTCTGCATTTTGCTCATCAAGGTTTTCTGTAGGGCCTTCTCCCGGAGGATTAACGGTAAGTACAGGCTTTGCGTACCTATCATCGAAACAATATACACTATCTCCCGTAAATACGCCCATTGCACGGCAATATTCAATATAATTCGCCAACCCAATAAGTGTAAATTTATTCCGCACTGACGATGACGAAAATTTCATGGATAAATTCGAATTAAATTCTTTATATAGTGGAGATTCTTTAATATTCGACAAATATTGATCGGGCAAACGGCCAAACCAAACATTGCCATTAATAGTATCCTTAGGGATACGATCTAAATGCTTGGCGGTAATTTCTCGACTCTTTATAAATGATTCGGCCGATGATGTTTTATTTGTGCAAGAACCGTAAATTATAGGACTGAGAAAAAGAGAACAGATGAAAAAAATATTTAATCTCATAATTATTATTGTCTATATATTTCACATCAAATCATATATCATTGGCGCAAGTTAGTGAAAATTTTGCGATATATCAATAAAGATTCTGCTTTTTTTGAAGATATTGTATTTTTAATGACTTCAGGTTGAGTCTTCACTGACCCAATTACAACCCTATATAACTACCTCCACTTACTTCGCGTGATGTGCTCAGCAAGTGGAGGTAGTTATGTAGTGCGAGAACTGTCGGTTCTCGTGTGTTATGTGCGTTAGGGGCGTTTACTTGACTTCCCAGGTGTCGCCGGCGAGGATCATGGAGCGCAGAGAGTCAAAGCCTTTACGCGCTTTCACTGCTTCTACTTGTGCTGAAACTTCGTCGTTGTAGGTGGGCGCTTCAACATCGCGGATGACTCCGACGGCAAGGGGGAGTTCCTTGCCATCCATCATGGCAAGCTGCTGATGGAGGAAGTTGCTCTTGCAGTGGGCGTCGTGCACAAGAACGTCGTCGATGGTGTAGCCGTCTTTGCCGATCTCAACGGCTTTCAACAGAAAACCGTCTTGCACAAGGCCTTTCTCATTGTTCTTGCCGAAAAGCATCTTCTCGCCGTGGCGAAGATGTATAGTGCGATCGGCGCGGAATTCGCGGTCAGTGATAGCATTGTGGATGCCGTTGTTGAAGATAACGCAATTCTGCAGAAT
>CAZAME010000019.1:0-25651 GCA_964486445.1 uncultured Bacteroides sp.
CGGCTGTGTTTAAATCGTCGTTTAACCGGTCAAACCTTTATTATGAGGTGCGACCCAAGACCAAAAACGTTGACCGTGACATCATAAAGTATATCAAGGCCAACGAAGGAAAGTCGGGTATTATATATTGTCTATCACGCCAGAAGGTGGAGGAACTTGCTGAAATGCTGAAGGTCAACAATATCAAAGCTCTACCCTATCATGCAGGTATGGATGGTGCCACACGCTCGGCTAATCAAGATGCTTTCCTGCTTGAAAAGGTAGATATCATTGTTGCTACCATAGCATTCGGAATGGGAATAGACAAACCTGATGTGAGATTTGTGATACACTACGATATGCCGAAGTCGCTCGAAGGCTACTATCAGGAGACCGGTAGAGCCGGCCGCGACGGAGGCGAAGGACAATGTGTCACTTTCTATGCGGCAAAAGATCTTCAGAAGATGGAGAAATTCATGCAAGGCAAGCCTATTGCCGAGCAAGAGATTGGGAAACAGCTGTTACGCGAGACACAATCCTACGCCGAATCGGCGGTCTGCCGTCGCAAAGGTCTACTTCACTACTTCGGAGAAGAATTCGACGGTGACAACTGCGGAAACTGCGATAACTGTCTGTCTCCGCGTAAATACGTAGAGGCTAAGGATACTTTAGTAGATGTAATAGAAACACTTACGGCTCTCAAAGAGAAATTCAAGTCGGAACATGTGGTAGATGTGATGCGAGGTCGCACGTCGCCCGATGTCAAAAGCTACCGCCATGACAATCTTGAAGTCTTTGCATGCCGCAAGGGCGAAGACGAAAAATACCTTAATGCAGTCATACGTCAGGGCATCATCGCCGGATATCTTGACCGCGATATAGAAAACTACGGTCTGTTGCGTCTCACTGATGCCGGCCGGGCCTTCGCCAAGAACCCCAAGTCATTTAAAATAGTGGAAGATCGTGATTTCACAGATGAGTCAGAAGAAGTGGTAGTAAAGGGTGGCACATCGGCCGTTGACCCTGAATTATACGCCATTTTGAAAGACTTGCGCAAAAAGATAGCAAAACGCCTCTCCCTCCCTCCTTATGTAATATTTCAGGATCCGTCGCTCGAAGCAATGGCAACAACCTACCCCATCACAATAGAAGAACTACAAAACATCACCGGTGTGGGTGCAGGCAAAGCAAAACGCTACGGCGAAGAGTTCGTGAAAATCATACGCCAACATGTAGAAGACAACGAGATAGAGCGCCCCGAAGACCTTGTGGTGCGCACTGTGCCCAAGAGATCGCAGCAGAAACTGTCGATTGTGCAAGGGATAGACCGCAGGGTACCTCTCGACGAGCTGGCATCATCGCTTGGGCTTGAATTCCCTGAACTACTCACCAAAATAGAGGGGATAGTCTACTCCGGTACGCGTATCAATATATCATATTTCCTCGATGATATAATGGACACTGATGATCAACAGGAAGTGTATGATTATTTCAAGGAAAGCGACACCGACTGCCTGCAGGAAGCATACAACGAGCTTGGCGGTGACTTCTCCGAAGAAGAAATCAGACTTGTACGCATAAAATTGCTCTCTGAGCTCGGCAACTGATATTCTCCGACGATTTTTTACATAATACGAACAATCAAAACAGCATAATGGCTAACCAAGATACACTCGTCACTCTGTTTGCCGAAACCGTGGGCAGCGCTCCCGCTGAGGTTATAGAATTGCCCTCCTCGGGCTCCAACCGCCGCTATTTCCGCCTGCTAACCGACAAGGCATCATTGCGGCAGGGCACTCCTGAATCTCTCATAGGTGTCATCGGCACAAGTATGGAGGAGAACGAGGCATTTATATATCTCGCAGACCACTTCGCTTCTAAAGACCTTCCGGTGCCACACGTGGTGGCCGTCAGCACCGACCGCATGACTTATCTTCAGGAAGATCTCGGCGACAGCATACTCTTCAATGCTATTGAGAAAGGCCGCAAAACACGCTCATTTGGTCCGGAAGAACGCGAACTGTTAATAAAAACAATAAGGTTACTTCCTGACATTCAGTTCAGGGGTGCCATGGGGCTCGACTTCTCGCGTTGCTATCCTGCCCGCGAATTCGACACACGCTCGATAATGTGGGACCTCAATTACTTTAAATACTGCTTCCTGAAAGCCACAGGGCTGGAATTTCTGGAAGACAAACTTGAAGACGACTTCCAGTCTATGGCTGAGGTGCTCATGCGCAGTAAGGCAAGCACATTTATGTATCGCGACTTCCAGTCGCGCAACGTGATGCTTACAGCCGATGGAGAGCCGAGGTTCATCGACTTCCAGGGAGGCCGTAAAGGTCCGTTCTACTACGATGTAGCGTCATTTCTCTGGCAAGCAAAAGCAAATTTCCCCGACTCTCTGCGTGAAGAACTTATCGAACATTATGTTGAAGCTCTCAGCAAATATAAGCCTGTAGACGAAGCATATTTCCGTGAACAGCTACGTCATTTCGTTCTGTTCCGCACACTACAAGTGCTCGGAGCCTACGGTTTCCGCGGTTACTTCGAGAAGAAGCCCCACTTCATGCAAAGCGTACCCTACGCCATTGATAACCTGCGCCGACTGTTAAATACGCCCTATCCAGAGTATCCATATCTGAGCGAGGTTCTGCGGAATCTGGTAAATCTCAAGCAGTTTACCGACGACACAGCCAACAGACAACTGACTGTAAAAGTTATGTCTTTCGCATACAAAAAAGGCATCCCCAATGATCCCACCGGCAACGGCGGCGGATATGTATTCGACTGCCGTGCTATAGACAACCCGGGAAAATATGACAGATACAAAGGCTTCACTGGCCTCGATGCTCCAGTCATAAAGTATCTTGAAGATGACGGTGAAATCACCGATTTTCTCTCGCACGTATATGCACTTGTAGATGCCTCGGTGAACCGTTATATGGAGCGAGGCTTCACAAATCTATCGGTATGCTTCGGCTGTACAGGCGGCCAGCACCGCTCAGTGTATTGCGCACAACATCTGGCTGAGCACATCAGCAAGAACTTTCATGTCAAGGTAGAACTCGTTCACCGCGAGCAAAACATTGAGCAAGTATTCATAGGTTGAAAACTCTTTAGATGAAAGCACTTGTCTTTGCTGCCGGTCTGGGCACACGTCTGCGCCCTTTCACATGCAATCATCCTAAAGCACTTGTGGAAGTAGCCGGAAAACCTATGCTCAGACACGTCATAGACCGACTGACGCAAGCGGGCGTAGACCAGATAATAGTAAATGTGCACCACTTCGCCGACCAAATAATAGAATATCTGCGCAAGGAGCAACCAACAATTCCGGCACGCATATATATCAGCGATGAGACAGACCACCTGCTTGACACTGGAGGCGGCATACACAAGGCCCGCAGGTGGCTCGACGACGGTGAGCCATTCATAGTGCATAACGCCGATATATTATGCAACTGCGATCTTGAGAGCATGATGGCACAACATGTGTCTACAGGCGCTGATGCCACACTACTTGTCGCCGATCGGGAGACATCGCGCAAATTGCTCTTTGATGATTACGGGAGGATGACGGGATGGATAAATCTCACAACCGGAGAAACTCGCTTTGCCCCTGAAGTGACAGCGATACCCGACCCGACAACACTCAAGCAACTTGCTTTCGGAGGTATTCATATATTGTCACCTACAGTGTTTCCGCTACTCAAAGAGTATGCGGCGGCAGACAATAAATTTTCAATAGTTCCGTTTTATATCCACAATACTCGCGCCCTTGACATCAGAGCTTTTGCGCCACGCTTCGACAGCTATATGTGGATTGACATTGGTAAACCGGAAAGCCTGGAGAAAGCCCGTAGGATGATGGAGGCTCGCAACACCGACACACAGCAAAAATGACAATCTCCAATCTCTCCAAACCAATAATACTGATTGCAGCCTGCCTCGCAACATATATTGTAGAGGCCAAGACCGACTTATTCTCTGCCATGCAGCAACATCGTGAGCCGAAAGCTCGCGGTGCATCGTCGTCACGCCTGGCAATAGTACGTATTACCGACGCGGCCCGCGCCCACGACGTAGCCAATGAAGTAAACGAAGTGCAGCGTGACCGAGGTACATTGCTTTTAGTGGAGGCAACCGATTCTCAACTTGAGGCTCTTGCAAAGAAACCATGGATTGCAGATATCAGCTATCGCGAAGGTCGCGTGCGCCCTATGATGGACAAAGTGCGCTCATCGGTCGCTGCCGACAAAGTGCAAGCAGGCACAGAGGTTGTCGACGGTCGCAGATATCTCGGGGCTGGTGTTCTCACTGCTCTTGTCGATCAAGGACTTGACCCAAATCATCTTAACTTCACAGATGCAGAGGGAAAAAGTCGCTTTGAGGCAGTATGGACATACAACGAAAATGACGGCACATACACCGAGTATATTGGCGATGATGCCATAGCAGGATGCTCTACCGACATGCCATCGGCTTTCCACGGGACATACACTTGCGGTATAATGGCCGGCAGCTATGATGGCAAGGCTACCGTGGCGTTGTCTGACGCTAATGGGACAGTATCGGTTTTAGAGGGAAACATGCCATACCGCGGTATAGCCCCTGAGGCTCGCATAGTCGGTGGAGTCGGCGTGCTCGCTGATGCAAATATCATTTCTGCCGTAGAAAACATTATTGATTACAGCAAGTCGGTGGGCCTGCGCCCGGTGATTAACCTGTCTATCGGCAGCCCCGGCGGCCCATTTGACCTCGGTGATCCATTGTGTGCATACCTCAACGAAGTTGGCAAGGAAGATGCTGTAATAGTTGCAGCTGCAGGCAATGACGGTCACAAACGCATGTCTATCGACAAGCGTTTTTCGGCCACCGACATGGCCCCTGTGCTCAGTTTCTTCGATGGCCTTGGCGACGCAGGTTCAGAGTCACCGCGCACATTATATCTGCAGGTGTGGAGCGACGACGACCGTCACCCGTGCGTAGAATTGGTGAGCTACGATCCGAATGCCGCTTCTGAATGTATTAAATCAGTCTATACTGTGACTGATGACCTTGTTTATTTAACCACAGATCCAGAACAAGTTGATGAAACGACTGTTTATTCGTCCGACTTAGCAGCAGGTTTCAATGGGCTGTTTGTCTCGGCCCGGGAAATCAACGAAGTCAACGGGCGCTCATGCACAATAATGATGTTTTCCCTCTCGGCCGCGGAAACAAATAATGGTCGTTTACTCGGCATCAGGATAAGCGGAAAGCCGGGTGAACGTCACTATATCACCACCGACGGCACTTTGCAACTCTCGGGAAACAATGTGCCTGGTGCCGTGAACGGTAATGCCGATCTGTCGATCAGTACAATGGTGTGTGCCGACAACATCCTGTCGGTAGGTGCATACGTGTCTCGCACATCGTCGCCATGCCTAAATGGCTCCGTGCGCAATATATATAATTACTTCTACGACGCTGCAGACGGTGCACCGGCTTACTTCTCAAGCTACGCAACACTGCCCGACGGCCGTAATTACCCTACAGTCACAGCGCCGGGCAACGAGGTAATATCATCATACAGCCGCTATTACACATCACAACTAAGTGACGCACAACTCGGCGGTTTCACAGCTAAGGCTACTGATGCCAACGGCGTGCAGCACTATTGGCAGAGCGAGTGCGGCACCTCGGCAGCAACTCCTGTAGTTGCCGGAGTTGTAGCAACATGGCTCGAGGCAGACCCCACACTCACAACTGCCGACGTTATAGACATTATCAGCAAAACAGCAGTCTCCGACAGCTATACACAAAACGTAGGACCTAAAGCAAAATGGGGCTATGGAAAGATCGATGCTCTTGCCGGGCTCAACGAAGTTCTGTCGCGGAAAGCAGGTGTAGACGGCATCATCGCCGACAACAGCGAACAGATAAGAGTGCTTCGCAATGGCAACGAATTTACAGTCTCAGTATTCGGAGCATCACACATTGCTGTCAAGGTATATGATATTGCCGGTCGACTTCATGCCGTTGCAACCGACAATGGCGAGAACTTGAACCTCGACCTCGGCACAATGCTATCCGGCATATATATAATTAATGTGGAAGCTGATTTGCACGGGTCGGCCATGCACCGCACAATTAAGGCAGCAATAAAATGACACAATCAACGGTTACTACTGAAATTTTCCGCACTAAAGCCAGTACATACATGCGGATAGTACTCAGCCGATGGCTTAAGCACAACTCATGGTGGCTTGTGCTGCCACCACTGATTTGCGTGGCTCTCGCAGTAACCGTGTCGGTAACATTTATTTTTGTGGCACTGATTATGGTGTTTCTCCTCTACCCCATGTCGATGATGATTGTGTATTTCAACTACGCTCTGTCGCCCGAGGTTTGCGCAGAGATGTCGCCTCACAGAGTCACCTTCACCGACTGCGCGCTCACTATTGATTACATGAATTGCATTGATAAGAATGACGACCAACCTGTATATATTGTAGCGCGAAGTGTTGAAATTCCATATAACTGCATAAGCGGTTTCTCAAACACCGATGCTTCTATTTTGATCTTTACAGACCGTCGGGGCTATCGATTACATTATATTCCCACAACTGCAATGACTCAGGAAAGTCGCGAAAGCGTCAGTCCAATTATAAGCAAAATCAGCAGTTTAAATTAATTTAACACACGGGTTTGCAAGAAAAGCGCTTTCTTTGCGTCTAATTGTATTGTAATATTCAGTGACATCAAACATATTGCTTAACAATAAATATAAGAGAATGAAAAGAATCTTTACGCGAGTATGCCTGCTTGCAGCAGGTATGCTTACGTCGGCAATGGCATTTGCGCAAATGCCCATGGTTCCTCAGGTGGTACCTGCCGACACAGCCGTGCGCGTAGGTGTTCTCCCCAACGGGCTCACCTACTACATCCGCCACAATGAGACTCCTAAGGGTCAGGCCGATTTCTACATCGCTCAGAAAGTTGGTTCAGCCCTCGAAGAAGACCATCAGCGTGGTCTTGCACACTTCCTGGAGCACATGTGCTTCAACGGTACTGAAAACTTCCCGGGCAATCAACTCATCGACTGGCTCGCAAGCGTAGGTGTAAAGTTCGGCCAGAACCTTAACGCATACACCGGTGTTGACGAAACAGTTTACAATATTTCTAACGTACCCGTGACCCGCACAGGCGTGCAGGACTCATGTCTGCTCATACTCCACGATTGGGCCGACGGCCTGCTCCTCGACCCCGAGGAAATTGACAAAGAGCGTGGTGTGATCCATGAGGAATGGCGTCGCACTAACGTCGGCCAGATGCGCATTATGGAGAAACTGCTGCCCATCGTTTATCCCAACGAAAAATACGGCGAGCGTCTGCCCATCGGCACCATGGAAGTCGTAGACAACTTCCCCCCTCAGGCACTCCGCGACTACTATGAAACATGGTATCGCCCCGACCAACAGGGTATCGTTGTTGTCGGCGACATCGACCCCGACTACATCGAAGGCAAGATCAAGGAAATCTTCTCGCCCATCAAGATGCCCGAGAATCCAAAAGAGCGCGTATATGCTCCTGTTGCCGACACCCCCGGCACCATCTACGCTATCGGCAAGGACAAGGAACAGCAGATTGGTCTTGTGCAGATGATGTTTAAGACCGATCCTCTGCTTCCCCGCGAATATAATAACACTGTGGCATACTATCCGATGAACTTCATCATCGACATGGTGTCTACCATGTATGGCAACCGCATCAATGAACTCACCCAGAAGCCCGATTCTCCCATCGCTGGTGGTTTCGGTCACTTCGGCGACTACATTGTCAGCGACACAAAGAAGGCTTTCACTATCGGTGCAGCTCCCAAGGGAGATGACATTGCTCCTGCACTTGAGACCGTATATCGCGAACTTCTGCGCGCCCGCGACGGTGGCTTCACTCCCGGCGAATATCAGCGTGCTAAAGACGAGTATCTCTCGCGCATCGAGCGTCAGTACAACGACCGCAAGAACCGCCAGACAAGTGCATACGTCAACGAATATGTGCGCAACTTCATCGACAACAGCCCCATGCCTTCGATGGAAGATCGCTATGAAATGATCAAGCAGATCGTGCCCATGATACCCCTCGAGGCCATCAACAGTATTCTCCCCGAGCTCATCAAGGAAGACAATCGAGTAATTATGGTTATCTATCCCGACAACGGCGAGTTCGCCGATCCGACCGAGGAGCAGCTTGAAGCAGTTATAGCCAAGGTTGATGCTGAAACCATCGAGCCCTACCGCGACAGCATGAAGGAAGAGCCCCTGATTCCCGCACTTCCCGCAGCCGGCAAGATTGTCAGCGAAAAGCATCTTGATCAGTGGGATGCCACAGAACTTACACTGAGCAACGGCGTGAAAGTTATCGTGAAGCCCACTACATTCAAAGACGACCAGATACTTTTCAATGCATCGGCTAAGGGTGGCTACTCTGTACTTCCCGACGAATACGCAGCCGACATTATCACCGCTGCTGAACTCAACGATGCACAGGGCCTCGGCGACTACACGGTTATCGACTTACAGAAATATCTTCAGGGCAAGCAGGTGTCTGTAGGTTTCAACTACGGAGCATACGACCGCGAGGTCAGCGGCAGCACTACTGTCAAGGATCTCCCCACCCTCATGGAGCTGCTTTATGCAACTTTCACCGAGCTCAACTACGCTGAAGAAGACTTCACCTCTGCTACCTCAAACATGGCAAGCATCCTGAAAAATCAGATGTCGAACCCCGCCGTGCGCACTCAGAAGAATCTCTACAGCGCTCTGTTTAAGTCGCCCAAACGCGCAATGATCTCTCCCGAAATCATCGAGAAGGCTAACCGCGAGAATATCGTTAAGCTTTATCGCGAGGCTATGTCAAATGCAGCAGATTACAGCTTTGTATTCGTCGGCAGCATTGACATGGATACCTTCCGCCCCCTCGTTGAGCAGTACATCGCTACACTGCCTGCCGATGTTGCCAAGGCTACAACTGAACCCAAATATGATGCCTCTCTCGAAATTGCCGCCGGTTCTGAGCCTGTCACATTCCAGGAGGAAATGGAGACACCCCAGACCTATGTATTCTTTGCTCTGTCGGCTAACGAGCCTTACACTGCTAAGAACAGCTTCATGCCCAATATTATCGGCCAGATTCTGAGCAAACGCCTCATCAAGACTGTCCGCGAAGACATGGGTGCCGTTTATTCAATCGGTGCAAGCGGCTATATGGGTCGTCAGGGTCTCACGAATACCGCCCTGCAGTCGATGTTCCCCATGAAGCCCGAAATGAAGAAGGAAGTACTTGACTTCATCGAAAACGAGATCAAGGCCTTGACCGGCAACATCACCGACGCTGAACTCGCCGAAATCAAGGAATTCATGGTGAAAGAGGCTCTTGAAAACGCAGAACTCAATGGTCCTTGGCTCAACGCCATCACCGGCTATAACACAAATGGCGTTGACAACTTCACCAACCGTGTTGACGTTATCAACTCAATCACTGTAGCCGATCTTCAGGACTTCCTCAAGAGCATGATTGACCAGAACAACTACAAGGTAGTCATCACCGAGCCCAAAGAAAAATAAGCCCGGCAGATAACAACCAAATAAAAAGTCACCCCCGCGTCGCAGTAACCACTGCCGCGGGGGTGACTCTTTAATATATCCACCAAATAATCATATCACTTATGCTGTAATTTTAAATAATTTGCATTAACTTTGTAAACGGTTAGACCAATGGTCTTTCCAGACATATTATTTAAGCGTTTTTTTGCTTTATCTCAATTCAGAAATCGCCAATTTCATTGTACAGAAGATAAAGCAGTCAAGGAGCGCTCATGTGTGTGTATTATCCACATCCCACGTGATGTAGATATATACTTGCGCGTGGGGGAGTGACTGTCTTATTACTGTACGGGCGTTTGGCGATGCCTTGAATTGGATAAGACATAAATTTGCCTCACGCTTTGTGTTTCAATCATCTTTCTAAAGACATCCGGGTCATGTGTGAGGCAGCATGGGCGGAGATTGAAATATTTATGAAAAAATCATTATTCTATCGTCTTGCAACCATACTCATGTGTATGGTGATGATGCCTTGTGCATTCGCGCAGAAAAAGACAATTGTCGTGACGCCTGAGAATGCCAAGATTTTTGTTAATGGCAGCGAAGTGGGTACAGGTACTTACACGGTGAAATTCAATCGCAATACCGACTTCTTTATGCTAAGATTTGAGGCTCCAGGCTACCTAACCCGATCCGTGAAACTGATGAAAGACAATCCTAACAAAACCGTTTCTTACACACTTTATGAAGACGAAGCTGAAAAAAACTCTATAGGAGAAGAAAGTGGAGTTCTTGCCAACAAATGGTTTGATGTTACCTGCCGCGAAGACATGACTGAGGACAAAATTTGGAAACGATTGATGAATATTGCCGTGAATAACTTTGAAGACATAGAGATCCGAGATAAAGACGCTGGATGGATAAAGACCGGATGGAAAGTAACTCGATTCTCTTCACAGACAGTGCGCACCCGTCTTGAAATAAGAGTGTCATTCTCTGATGAAGAACATATTTCATATAAAGTGCGCCTTACGTCTGAAATCAAAGACTCGGACTGCCGCGGGTCAAACTGCTATGTAAAATACGACCGTCTGCTAAAAAAATATGAGAGTGTAATACAAGAGCTAACAACCTCAATAGGAAGTAATATATAAAATCAACATTAACACTATGAAAAATTATTTTTCGATCATAAGCTTCTTTATTATCTCACTTCTGTGCGGACCTCAGCTATATGCATACGATGAAGACAATGAATATGAAGAATTTGGACCGATTAACAAAACATTAGCTCCGGGGGCTGGCATCCTTAAATGGGAGGAAACGGCAACAGATAATACCGCAGTTTACCTTTCGGGAGAGGAACTATGTCTTAGTAGTAAAAATGCACAATCGGCATCAGCGTCTACAATCATGCCAATAAACCCGATAAGAGATTTTAAAATACAGTTCACATTAAATTTGACCGAGTGCCCAAAAGCAAGTTCATGGGGTATATTCATTATGAACAGTAAAAATAGCACATACTCCATGTCTTGCACACAAGATAAAGTATTTTTATATGAGAATCAGTCACTCATCACTCAGTGTAAATATAAGCCTGGCAAAAATAGTACCACAAATTTTGGCCTCACAAAAGGTAATAAAACCGCTAATATAACCATTGAGAAGAAAGGCAAAGTTTTGACATACGAAATCGATGGCACATATTTATTCGAAATTGATGCCCGATTTAGCCTTAATCAATTAGTATCAGGTATTATTTATGTCGATCCCGGAAAAAAGAAAAAAACTCTAAAAGTTACTTCTATAAACCTACAACAAAGTGGTGGAGGCGATGATGACGACTAAGACATCATAAGAGAAACGGGAATTTTGGATTGTATGTTACCAAAATTCCCGTTTATATTTTTCATAAAAAACTATAGACCATTGATGCACAGCTATATTGAAAATTCATCGTGGAGGCGATTGAAGCGGTCGAGGGTTGCGGAGCTGTGGCGGAGCATGCTTGCACGCACTCGGTCGAGCGATTTTTGCTGCATGTCGCCACTTTTGCTATAAAATTTATCGGCATAGCAAACGAGGCGCTCAAGAAGTGTTTCGGGATAGAGCACTCTATCAAGTGGCAAAGGCAGCGATAACTCTGCTATATCCACCGGATATATACCAGCCCCCGTGTGGCGCTCGGCCACGCGAGCAATAGCCTCAGGAACTCCGTCGGCACGCAACATATTGGCTCCAAGGATGCCATGGCATATATATTTTTCTGACCCATGGCAATCTATGCCAGGTGCATCGGTGCGGCAAATGCCTATGTCATGTAGCATGGCTGCGGCTTCTATTTCATCGTGATCAAGAGGCAAGCAACGCACCCGCGCTATCTCGATGGCTAAGTCGGCTACACTGCGACTGTGTCGCAACAAAATCTCCCGGACTTGCGAGCCCGGGAGATAATATTTGTCTAAAATTTTCTGAAAGTCAATAGCCATGACAAAGTTATTCAATGACAGTAACCCAGCCGTGAACATCTTCCTCGTCGCCATACTGAATGGCGCGGAGCTTGTTGTAAAGGCTCATGACCACCGGACCAATCTTGCCGTCCTTGAGGATGACATATTTAGCACCAGTATCAAGGTCATCAATTTCGCTAATGGGCGATGTCACGGCAGCAGTGCCCACAGCAGCAGCTTCCTGCACCTCGGCGAGTTCTTCCACCGGGATGTGGCGCGCTTCAACCTGCATGCCCATATCCTCGGCAAGCTGCATGAGGCTCTTGTTGGTAATCGATGGCAGAATTGACTCTGAAGCCGGAGTAATGTACTTGCCGTCTTTCACAGCAAAGAAGTTTGCAGGGCCACACTCATCAAGATATTTCTTTTCTTTAGGATCAAGATAAAGCATAGCCGAGTAGCCTTTCTGATGAGCCATCTCACCAGCAGCAAGAGAAGCAGCATAATTACCGCCTACTTTCCAACGACCGGTTCCCTTGGGAGCAACACGGTCATACTCGCGTGTGATGCAAACTTTAGTGGGCTTGATGCCTTCCTTGAAGTATGGACCTACGGGCATAACCATCATTACAAAAAGATACTCAGAGGCCGGACCAACACCCACACGAGGTGACATGCCGATTTCAAGAGGGCGTATATAAAGCGAGGCACCGCTCTCATAGGGGGGCACAAAGCGCTCGTTGAGCTTAACAACTTTCTTGACCATTTCTATGAAGATCTCCTCGGGAAGCGGCTCCATGAGCAGGCCCTTGGCCGACTCGCGGATACGGCGGGCATTTTCCTCGATGCGGAAAACTCGCACCTTGCCGTCGCGACCTCTAAAAGCCTTGAGGCCTTCGAAGATTTCCTGCCCGTAGTGAAGACAGGTTGCAGCCATGTGAACGTTTATAGATGTAGATGTCTCTACGGTAATCTCACCCCAACTGCCATTGCTGTAAAGACAGCGTACATTGTAGTCGGTGTCGGTATATCCGAATCCAAGTGAGTTCCAATCGATGTTTAAATCTTGAGTAGCACTCATGTCTTTTACTTTTGTAGAGTTTATATCCGCAAAAATACAACAAATATTTTAATACACCCCACAAAATGCACAATTAAAAAACCGACGTGCACCCATTATGGAAACACACGTCGGCAAATCAATCTTCAAGTGTTATATCTTATCGTAATCAATGGCTGAGAGAGTCGGCAGCATTGCGTGCTTTCTCGGCAAGAGTGTCAGCCAGTCCGGCAGCAACATTTAGACCTTTTGAGGTCACGTCTTTTACTTTTTCCCGGATTCCCTCAGTTTTATCGGCGATAACACCGGCAGCCTTATCCTTTACGTCATTAATCTTATCAAGGATAGAGGTTTTCTCTTCCTGCACCTGCTGAGAAAGTGCATCTTTTTCTGCTTGCGCCGAAATAGCGGCTGCTTCCTGTGCAACCTTAGCAGCGACCTGCGCTACTTCTTGATTCTGCTTTACATCCATAATTCTGTCTCTTAAAAATTAGTTATATACGTTATTTGTTTCACTTATTATTGGGTAGGATTATTAGAATTACCCTTCAATAAAGAAACACCAATGCAGCAACCAGAGTTCACAAGCACAAAAATTAAAGGTTATTTATATAATAATGTGTATAAGAGAGTAAAAGAATGACAAAAACATACATAAAATTTTGACAGCCGAAAATTTTATGTTAATTTTACGCTTAAATGTTAAAATCAACCTTAGGAAGCATATTGCTTTAATAAACTTTCAGAGGTTTTAATTATTAACAAAACAAAGGTTAATTAACACTGCTCAGGCAGCTACACCACTATCAAAGCATATAAAAAAGTTGCACCTAAGATGAAGAAATCGACTATATGGATACTGACCACTCTGATGACCCTCACCTTCATGGGGCTTCTTTATGTGCAGATAATGTACATGAAGAACATGGTGCAGATGCGCTACGAGCAATTTTCGTCGGGTGTGAAGCGCAGTTTATACACTGTGAGTACTCAGCTTGAACAAGATGAAGCAAGATACTTTCTTGAAGAAGGAGTGTCACATATAGAATCCTCATCGTCATACGCCCAGTATCTCAACGATGCCAACGCTCGCATGGGCAGCATACGCTACTCATTCGCAACAACTGGAGGCCTACAGGCCAACCTCACTATCGTTGGTAGTCCCACCGACATCAACCGTCTGCGTTCTACATCGACTGTAGATCACTTCAAGTCGGCACAGGAGGCCTGGGAACAACAATATATGCACCAGAAGAGCCTTATCGACAATGTTATAATTAACCTGATAAGTAAGTCGAGCCGCAGACCTTTTATCGAACGAGCCGATTCATCGGTCGTGAGAAAGTATCTGCGTAAAGAGCTTGATACTCTCGGATTGCACGTGCCTTTTGAATATGAGGTCGTTACCAACTCAGGGACGCCGGTCTACAGATCGAAAAACTTCAGACCATCGGCTGCCGACCAAGACAATATGTTCACACAGGTACTGTTCCCAGGTGACTCGGGGTCAGGTCATTACTATCTTAAAGTCATTTTCCCGACTAAGAAAGACTACATATATCAGTCAATATCATTCATGCTGCCGGCCTTTGCGTTCACGGTCATAATGATGATAATATTTGTCTTCACAATCATAGTGGCATTCAGGCAAAAAAAACTCACGGAAATGAAGAATGACTTCATCAATAATATGACGCATGAGTTTAAGACGCCTATATCATCGATATCGTTGGCTGCGCAGATGCTCAACGACGGTGCAGTGCGCAAATCGCCGGTAATGCTGCAACAGATATCAACTGTTATCAACGACGAGACCAAGCGCCTCCGCTTCCAGGTAGAGAAAGTGTTGCAGATGTCGATGTTTGAGCGCCAGCGTGCCACCCTGCGCCTGCAGGAAATAGATGCAAACTCAGCTATTGCCAATATAGTTAATACATTTAAACTCAAGGTTGAGAAATACGGCGGCCATATCACGGCAAACCTCGATGCAGAGAACGCCATCGTTAATGTCGACGAAATGCACTTCACCAACGTGATTTTCAATCTGCTCGACAACGCAGTGAAATATCGGCGAGAGGATGTGCCTCTGGAGCTGTCGGTGACATCACGTGACATTTCAGACAACCGCCTGCAAATAATTGTGGCCGACAATGGCATTGGCATAAAGAAAGAAGATCTCAAGAAGATTTTCGACAAATTTTTCCGCGTGTCCACCGGTAACCGCCACGATGTAAAAGGTTTCGGCCTGGGTCTGGCATACGTCAAGAAGATGGTGCACGAACTCGGCGGTGACATCACTGTGGAAAGCGAAATCAATGTAGGAACAAGATTTATAATAATTATACCACTAACAAAAAACTGAAAACATTATGGAAGAAAAGACTCGTATACTGCTGTGCGAAGATGATGAGAATCTTGGCATGCTCCTCAGAGAGTACCTTCAGGCCAAAGGTTTCAATGCCGACCTGTTTGCCGATGGCGACAGCGGCTACAAGGCCTTCCTAAAAGGTAAATATGACATCTGCGTACTCGACGTGATGATGCCTAAAAAAGACGGTTTTGCTCTTGCTCAGGAAATCCGCACCGTCAACTCGGAGACTCCTATCATTTTCCTCACCGCCAAGTCGCTCAAAGACGACATCCTCGAAGGCTTCAAGATCGGTGCCGATGACTACATCACCAAGCCCTTCTCGATGGAGGAACTTGTATTCCGCATCGAAGCCATTTTGCGTCGTGTAAAGGGTAAGAAAGGCAAGGAAATTACTATGTATAAGATCGGTAATTTCACCTTCGACACCCAGAAACAGGTGCTTATGATCGGCGATAAGGTCACAAAGCTTACGACTAAGGAATCTGAACTTCTGAGCCTGCTGTGTGCTCATGTCAACGAGATTCTTGAGCGTAATTTCGCTCTCAAGGCCATCTGGATCGATGACAACTATTTCAATGCCCGCTCAATGGACGTCTACATCACAAAGCTGCGCAAGCATCTGCGTGAAGACCCCTCTATCGAGATCATCAACATCCATGGCAAGGGCTACAAACTCATTGCCCCTGAGGTTGAAACAAAGAAGTAACAAGACTTCTCCTTTAATACTAAAACAACGAGAGCTGTGTCGCAAGTGACACAGCTCTCGTTGTTTTTATCGGGAACTAAATCATCTATCAATAGATAAGCTCAAGATCATCAAGCCACATGACTGACGGACCTCCAACGAAGTAGTCGCCGCCCTTGGAGGCTGCGCCGACAATCATAATATTTGCAGGCTTTACATTCTCCTTATAATATGTGAGATCAATTGTGAATTCAACCATATCGGCACCAGGAGTTGCTGATGACCATACCTGCTCGCCATAGGCTATGACGTTATCTGCATTTCGATCAAAGAGCTGGCGCTTTACTGAGTCGTCATTCTTAGTCTTAACTATCACTGGGAAGGCAGAGCCTTCAAAATCCTCGGTATGGTCGGTGAGCAGAGCGATATAAAGGATACCCTTGTCCATGTCGCCATTGCTAACCTCTGGATAGTCGGCATTGGTATATTGAACCGCAGCAGGGGTATACTTGACCCAACCGTGCAGGGCCTTAGGGCGGCTCGTAAAGCTACGACCCCAACCGAGAACGCCATCTGTGCCTTGTGTTTTCAGATACTTCCCTATGAAGATGTTGCCGGCCGCAAACTTACCGATACCAAGCATACCGACAAACTGCGACGACATACGCACCGACTGATTGCCACCGTGCTTTACAGATGTGTCTGGCTCAGTTACATTCTTATTCAAGGTCGATGAACCTGTGTTTCCGGAGTCCCAGAACAGATTATTGGCCGAGTCGGCGAAGAATATGGTTTTACTTGAAGTATATGTCTGCTCAAAGCCGGCATTAGGCAACTGCAGAGCTGCTTCAGTAACAAATGACATGATGTCGTCAGACAGAAGATCGTCGGCATAAGCAGCGACTTCATACTCAGTGGCCGGTTGCAGCTGCGATAATGTTGCAGAGATTGCATTGCCAAGCGGTGTGCACTCCACGGTGCTCCAATCGGAGGTGCCCTTTACTCGATACTTAAAGCCGTAGACAGTAGCTGTAGACTCTGCACGTATAGCTGCCGAAACAATTGCAGATTTTGCCCACACACCTCTTTCATCTACTGCTATCATCACAACAGGCGTGGGATCACCCTCTGCAATAGTAATGTCGAGAGTCTCGAAGTTTTCGCGACCATCGGCATCAGTTGCTGTTATTTTCAAAGAGTATGTTCCCTCGGGAAGCTGAGAGAACAAAGAACCCTTCAACTCTATAGTCATTGCCGCAACGTCGTTTGCCGCATCATAACCATATACGTAACTAATACCCTTGGCAGCAAGAGCCTCGCGCTGCTCAATACTCATAGCGCGAAGATCAATTGCACTCGAACCAAGAATCACAGCAAGCGCAGGACACTCAAACACTACTTTGTCAAGTGCGGCAGCAGCCGAGATATAGAAGCTCAAATCCTTAGCTCGGCCTGGTTTGCAACGATAGCCTTCGGCCATGTCGAAGTCAGCTCCACGTATGCCGGGAGCTACTTCTATGAGTACTTCGTCATTGATTTCTATAGCAGTTTCATCAACTACTATATCAAGGAATGCGCCACCGACTTCTTCATCAGAAGCAGAAGTATAATTAATATTTATTGTGTATAATGTTGAACGACGAGCATTTTCTATAACACCGGAGCGTCGGAAAGCTTCGCCATTGAGCAGAGTTCCCTCGATAGTCCACTGCAGATTTTTGCTCCGCGATGACATCATATAATAACCGCGGCGCTCGTCGTCACGGCCCTCAAATATGAGGTCATTGCCTCCATGGCCAACGGTGACTGAATAATCTGTGAGAACGTCATCAAGATGATCATCATACTTCACAGCTACGACAGTGTTTGCAATGCGGCACTTAAGCTGGACATCAGACGTGATGCCTGACTTGACTTCAAATTCCTGCATGCCGGTATAGTAGCGGGTATCAAATGATGCGGCAACACTATCGCCCGCCCAAGCCTCGGCAATATATTTGCCGGTGACGAGGCTTATGCCATCAGAGGGCACTGATGATAGTCCTTGATAACGCCGCACAAGACCTTTTGAATTTGAGATCCATACAAGACAATTATCAGCGAGATCGGTGTCGGTCTGAGACCGTGCAAATTCTACATCCGAAGAAATAACTGTTGTAAGCAGCACCTTGCCCTCTCCATCAAGAGGCGCATCGTCGGCACGACAGCCGCCAAGAATGACCGCAATGAATGCGGCGGCGTATATTAGTTTGGAGCAGCGCATAATTATTTATTGACGATGAAGGTGAGTGTATTAATTTCCTGAAGACCATTTTTATCTTCAACGGTGATGATGAAGTTATGCGTACCGCTATAGGCACCAAGCAAAGGCACAAACTGGCCGATGTCGAAACGCAAGTCTGTGACACCGTCACCGGTAATCTCTGTGCTTACAGGGAATCCAAGACCACTATAAACGGCCTCTTTAGCTCCCGGATATGCAAGGTCGAAGTTAAGACCGACCATCTCATCAACAGCCGAACGGAAGTCTTCCTGCTCAGGACCGTTTGTAGTTTTAATGCCTACGCACAGATGGGCAAACCCATTATCAGAGTGAATATCGACGTATGCCGGAGTGCCTTCTTCCCAATCAGACGCATCTATTGTCTGAGGCTCAAAACGCAGCGACTCACTCGGGGTCATAGTTATAGTTGAAGTTTGAGGCGGATTAACCTCTCCCTCTTCAGTGCCGGGGCGCTTGCCACCATCAATAATGTCTTCATCCACCACAACATTGCCATGAATATCCTCGGTAATAACCTCGGCATCAATGACAATAGACTCGCTGCCGAGATTAACATAGCCAAGCTCATCGGGTATGGTTCCGTCACCCGTTTTGGCATTGAATGTAATGATGCGGTGCTGACCGGCCTCTACATTGCCAAATGTCTTAGTGATGCGCACTTTCTGACGTCGGATTGTGGATGTGAATGTAGCCACAAGTGTCTTACTGCCATCTACAGCAGCAAAATACCCCTGGCGTGTCTCAGAGGGTGTATAGACGAGAGTTCCTTCGTCATTGCATATAACCTCAACCTGAGTGTCGTCGCCCATAATTTCCTTTAACGAATCGGAATACCGCACGCTCACCTTCACATTGGCAAAGCGACACACTACTACACCGATATCAACTATGTCTTTATCGACTATAGTGAACTCCTTGCTGCCTTTGAAATAAGGTTTATCCCAAGCTGCTTTATCGGGGGTGTGGCTCTCGACCTCTACGGTGTAGACACCAACGGGCAGAACAAACACTTCGGGCATTTCACTATATACCCAACTGCCTGTAACCACGCCCTTAGCGTCATAGACACGCACACGAAATTCCGATACATCGTATGCACTGCGGCTCTCGATAATCTCAGCACTCTCGCTGACATCAATTCCTATTGATTTTAGGCGCACGCTACCTTCTCCACGACTGGTATTGGGATTCCAGTCATCATCGTGGCACGACACAAGACTGAACGACGCGCATAATATCATTAACAGGGAAAATATTTGCTTTTTCATTGACTTGAATTTTAATATATGAGTTCAATGTCGTCGATATACAGCTCACTTCCGGTGAAGCGGCCATCGGAAAGGTTTCCGAAAGACGGACACGACAGATTAGTGGTATTTATTGTCTGACATTCGGGATTGCCCGAAGACTTGAACGCAACCATAACATTGGCCGCCTTAGCTTTGCGAGTATAAGTGATGTCAACCGGAACTTGTGTGTATGTGCCGGTAGCCCGAAGCTCAACCGATCCAGTGGCAATGACATTACCCGACGCATCTTTAAGCTCTATTTCAGCAGTGCCGAAGTCAGCACTGTTCTTGTGAACATACTTATACCAAAATACGAGCTGTGACGGGCGACTTGGAAAGTCTATGCCTGTATATACAGGAGATTGAGTTGCCGAGTCATAATGTCCGAGATATAGCTGACCGACTGTAAGGTGTTTACAACCCTTACCGGTGCTTGTGGAGCCATTTGCGTCATTGTCACCCCAGCCCACCGTGGAGATAATTGCTGCATTTGAACCTCCATGCACATCGGTTGTGTTGCGTGTACCTGAGAATGCACAATACGATGTACCTTTATGACTGAACATATTAGTATTTCCATCGCCAACAGAAGTCGTGAGCTGATTGAGAGTACCCCAGACTGTGTTAGTATCGCTGCCAGGATAGTCAATCCACCAATATTTTGTTTTACCGGCGACACGGAACCATGTATCCATATCAGAGTTGGGCAACTGCTTAGCTGTTTCTGTTGTAAACTGCACAGTTGCATCACTTGTCCCAGCCGATGCTCGCAGAGTGTAGGTCGTTTCAGGCTGAAGTCCTTCCACTTCAATATTATCTCCATTTAATGTCACTGTTGCAGGGCTGAAGCTTCCGCCTGACACCGAGATTGTATATTTGGCAAGCGATGCAAGTTCGGTTGCTGAATATGTAGGACAGACAAGCGTCACTGCGGCATGTCGGGCATACACGTCGAGTGCATCGACAGACAGGGTGAAAGGTGGCATAGTGCGTAGCACATCTACTGATTCACTTACCCTACCATTATAATAAACCAGCCTTACTTTATATGAAGACTTAATGTCGGGAGCATTCACAGTGACTTTATAATTATTCTCGGCAGCATGCTCAATAGCAGCAACATTCATTGCCTCCCATGCTCCGGAAGCGTTGAGATATTCAATAGAAACGTTGCTTGAAAAGTCGGCTCCGTTATAATCTATATCGAGAGTGAATGTCTCATCGCCGAGCATCAGATCTGACACTGCAGTCACTGCAAGTTCAAGAGGAAGTACCTTTACCGACAAGGTGACAGGCTCGGATGATTTAGAAAGAGCATCAGATGCAGTGAGTGTAAAGGTGCTTATATTATCCTTGCCCTCGACATATCGCAGGCGGGGAAGTACTTCGGTGAAATCAACTACAGCCATGCGATCGGGCTTAGACCACAAACCGCGGCAAGAAAGCCCCTGTGCCTTTAAGGCTTCCTGCTGCGAATTATAAGCTGCACAAAGCTGCACATCTGCAGGCCAACCCACTGTATTGAGGTAAGATGAAGATGTGGTCATTGATACCGTGCGAATACCACCGAGCGCCACAAGATTATATGCAATTGTCTGCGCCTGCGTAACGCCCTCCACAAATTCCAGAACGTCGCCTTCGGCAAAGCCTACCGGAGTAAATTGGGGAGCCGGAGCATCAAAAAGGGCATCGCTGAGATCAATTTCAACAGTCTCAAGATCGAGCATGTCATCGAATTCTACGACAAGCACCGCATCTCCTACCCCTCCGTCGTTGACATCTACTGTCACATGATAGTGGTGTCGTGCTTTAGCTGTGAAGTTAGCGGCATTGAGTGTGGCCGATTTTCCGTTAGGCTTAGTAACAGATACATTAAGAGCGACATCACCCGGATTGATGTATGCAGGGCGCGTCTCTCCAGCCTCAAAGATTATAGATTTTCCGGCAAGCGATGCACTATACGCAGCCATATATGAAGTAAAAGCATCGGTGTACTCTACGCTTATCATTGCATTAGTAAGCGATGCAGTAAGGCTCACTGTAGTAGTCTCGTCGGCAACAACATTAAGCTGGGTTTCACCATAGAACTGAGGTTTTCCAAAGCCTTCCTCTCCAGCGGTGCCGTAAGAAGCCGACATCGTGTATCGGCCGGCTTTAAACTCGTCATTAGCCGGGAACAAATCAGGAGAAGCCCATGTGCGGCTATAACTGCCGTCGGCCGATGTAAGCGTCAGGCTTAGATCTGAAACTGCGACGTCCTCAGGCATTGTTGCGCGAGCCTGCGACACCACCGCCTTTGTGTCAATCGCAACAGCCGGCAATATATGCCCCGTTTGCGAACCACCTCCCGGCTTATCATCAGCCGAGCACCCTGCAAGAAGACCGATCGTGATAATCGGCAAAAACTTGCAGAAGCGTGTGTTAGTCAACAATCTTTTCATACGTGATTGGTTTATAATCAAGCTGCAAAGATAGCTAAAAACAATCACATAACAAAGATAATCAACGGATTTAACAAAGCCCGAGAATCTATGAATAACGCATGATTAACGCTCCGATGACATGTCGATATGCACCTATGGCATATCAGCAGTTAACAGTTGCAGTTGCAATCATTGCGCAAGCAGCCGCAGTCACAGGGACTCGTGACATAATGATGAGTAGCATGGCACTCGTTTACTGTACCCTCAACAAGGATGTGCCTGTTTGCGATATGGTCTATTTGACTGAGTTCATGAGAGACGAGTATGATAGTAGCGTCTCCTGCAACTTGGCGCAAAATTTCATAGAGTCGCGCCTCAAATCGCTTGTCGAGGTAGCTGAGCGGCTCGTCAAGGACAAGCAGACTTGGCTTCGATACAAGGGCTCTGCCGAGCAAGGCCCGCTGTAACTGTCCTCCGGAAAGGGCTCCGATCGGCGCGTCGGCATGAGCCTCAAGCCCTATACGGGCAATCATCTCTTCTACCGCCTCGTTTTTTTGAGCCTTCGGCATGCACCGATCGGCAAGTAGACCAGATGCAACGACCTCGCGAACAACTATTGGAAACTGCGAGTCCACCATATTTTTTTGGGGGAGGTAGCCGATAGCCGGGCGATCAATCGGGCTGCCGTCGGGCCCATAATATGTGAGTGTACCTGATGTGGGGCGAAGCAGACCGAGTATCACACGCAGCAGTGTGGTTTTACCACCACCGTTAGGCCCGGTGACTGCCATAAAATCGCCATAGTTTACCGTGAAGTTTACATCAGAGAGCACAGTGCGACGATCATATCGCACTGATACATCTCTAACCGTAAGAAGTGGTTTGCTCCAATCGCTTTCCATCGTTACACATCCATCGGGATGATATGTGAGTCTGTGCTCTTTCATATTTTTACGGTTGAGAGAGTTCATCGGCAATATACTGCAACTGCTCGGCCCACAAAGAGTCGAGGGGATTGATCGTCACTGTTTTTACTCCTAATCCCGAGGCTACGGCCTCAGCACTACGATTGTCGTATTGCCGCTGCATAAAAAACACTTTCGCTCCGGAAGACTCTCCGCTGTCTATAGATCGGCGCAATGCCCCGGGGGTTGCCTCCTTGCCCTCAGCCTCCAGTGCAACCTGATGCAAACCATAATCGCGGGCAAAGTAGCTCAGTGAAGGATGCCATATAAGAAATGCACGCGACGGCACCGCTGAGAGTTGCGCAGCAAACATAGAGTCAAGTTTTTCATACTGCAAACAAACCGAGTCGGCGCGCATCATAAAATATGTAGAATCCACAGGCGATGTAGCTTTAAGAGCCTTAGCAATGTTGCGAGCTATGATCGATGCATTTCGCACTGATGTCCATGTGTGTGGATCAGCAGTGTGTACAACCTTACGACCATGGTGTATGTGCTTATGCGTCCCCTCTATAGGTGTGATCCCGGCAGATGCATCAACAATAAGCATAGCAGGATTATCATTTTTGAGGGAAGCCGCCAAGGCCGATTCATACGGAAGATGACCAGCCATAATATATGCATCAGCTTTTGCCATACGCAAGCGCTGTGCCGGTGAAGGTTCGAAGGTTTCCGGATCGGTCTCCGAGTCACTTAGCACAAAAACGTCAACCTTATCACCTGCAATACTGCGCACCATTGCTCCTATAGGCGGGATACCAACAGCCACAAGTGGCTTAGACTGCCCGTCGCCGACAGATGGCGCACAACCTGCTAACGCAAACAGCGAGGCTACAATTATGGCCGATAAAATTCTATCAGTTATATTCATTTCGCACTTACAATCTGTTGCAAATCACGGGCAAATTCCACAGCCGCCTGCTCTACTTCGCTGAGAGCCTTCTGGTTGGTCTCGTCGAGGTCATTGCGATGTGAATAAATATAGGCACTGAGTTTTTCTACCTTAGCTGCGAGCTCGGTGTACTCCTGCGAAGCTGAAAATGCAAGATAATCCATTGTAGCGGCATCGGGATCCGCATCACGGTTGAGGGCTGCCGACTGGCTGTCGATGTCATACTTCAAAAGCGCGATAGCCTTGGCATAATCGGCCTGTGTGAATTGCTCACCGCGAGCTATTTTTTCACATAATTCCTTTCCGTCGGCCGCATTAACGCCATCCTGCCGGTCACTTTGCTTGCCGCAGGCAATTAGCATCAGCAGCACAATAATTGTTGTAATAATTTTAGTCATTCGTTATCTCATCTTTTTTTGAATCGTCATTTTATGCCACGGCGGTCAAGAGCTTGTCTGTAGCGAGCAGCATTGCGCTGGTGTCCGGCATAATCAACCGAAAAGTTATGATATCCAGAAAAATCGTCTTTAGCGCACATATACAAATAATTATGCTTAGGAGCATCAAGCACTGCATCAATTGTGCGACCATCAACGATGCGGATAGGCCCAGGTGGTAGGCCGGTGTGCTTATACGTATTATATGGCGACTCAGTAGCCAAATGCTGGGCAGTGATGCGCTTCAGCGAGAAGTCTCCCACAGCAAACTTCACCGTCGGATCAGCTTGAAGAGGCATATTCTTCGCTAATCGGTTTAAATATAGCCGGGCAATCTGCGGGTGCTCATCAGTCTTGGCACTTTCCTCTTCCACAATCGACGCCAGTGTGCACACCTGCTCCGGAGTAAGCGACATAGCTGCGGATTTATCAATCCTTGATTTCCAAAACCGATCGCGAGCCTCAATCAGCCGATCAACAATCTTTCGCGGGGAGGCAGTGTAGTAGAATTCATAACTATCAGGCATGAAGCACGCAGGAGCTTGAGCCCGCGATAAACCGCGCGAAGCTACAACACTATCTACGGCAGCCATAAAAGATGCACTGTCGCAGGCCATGGTGCGCCCCACGCGCTGCGCAAGTTGAGAGACAGTGCGCAAGTTATTGAATGTCAGCTTCACCGGAGTCTGGCGCCCTTTGGCAATCATTCTTGCCGCAGCGAATGCCGAAGTCGATGGCGTTATAGCGTATGATCCGGCATAAACACTATCTGCCATCATGTTCCAAAGGAAATATACCTTCCCACCAAATTTCCCGAGCTTATCGTGCAACAAAGAATCGAGCTCATCTTTATTTGTTGACGGGGAAATATTTACCCGCACCACAGCTTCTCCATCATATTTTTCTGTGATATATGTCCGCACTACTATCGCAGCCACACATAACACAATTGCGCCTGCGACGACTATGCGCCAAAAGAGGTGTTTGCGCGTCGGCCGTTTGGAGCCGGATATATCTTTTATATCGGTTTCAGACATCACTATGACAATTTACACTACAAATTTACATATAATCCGAGGGGTCGAGCCGACTTTTACGCTTTTTAACAAAGTTTTTCTCCGGGATATTTTGCCAAACCAGAAAACTGTCGTAACTTTGCAACGCAAAACTAAATGGCGATTTAGTGTAGTGGCCTAGCACGCCACCCTCTCACGGTGGAGACC
>CAZAME010000020.1:0-24583 GCA_964486445.1 uncultured Bacteroides sp.
GGCAGGTCGATCTGAGTGACATCGCCTGTTATGAGCATCTTGGCATTATTTCCCAGACGTGTGAGAAACATCTTTACCTGATGGGTCGTGGTGTTCTGCGCCTCGTCGAGCACGATGATGGCATCATTGAGAGTACGACCGCGCATGAAAGCCAGCGGAGCAATCTGTATCACCTTCGACTCCATATATTCCTTGAGTTTAGCGGCTGGAATCATGTCCTCAAGCGCGTCGTAGAGCGGTTGCAGATAAGGATCGATCTTATCCTTCATATCTCCGGGGAGGAAACCGAGCTTCTCACCCGCCTCCACAGCAGGGCGCGACAATATTATCTTGCGTGCCTCGCGGTTCTTGAGTGCACGCACAGCCAGCGCAATAGCAATGTATGTCTTACCGGTACCAGCAGGGCCGAGGGCAAAAGTAAGGTCATTGTTACCGAACTCTTCCACAAGCTTCTGCTGATTGGCAGTACGGCCTGATATAGGCTTGCCGTTGACACCATAGATTATCACATCGTCGCGCTTGAGCTTGCGAGGTCCCTCGCCACGCACTATGTCAATGATAGCATCGTCGGTGAGCGTGTTGTATTCCGCGCAGTATGCCTCGAGCTCCTTTATCTTTTTCTCGAACTCTGCAGTCTCGGCGTCTTCGCCGATCACCTTTATCACCTGACCGCGGGCAGCTATACGCAGTTTTGGGAACAAATTATGTATCAGCTGCATATTGGCATTATTAACCCCATAAAAACTCACAGGGTCAACATTTTCGATGATGATAATACGTTCTATCATAAAGCCGGTCGGTCGATTTTTTGCAAAGTTACACAGATTATATAAATAATAAGACCTCCCGGGGCAAAAATGTTTCCGCCCCGCTCCAAAAAACCGTATGTCAACATTGTTTATTCAACGAGTACCGCCGTTAAGCCTCGGGTAAGGGGCGATAGAGCAATGTCTGAGGGGGTGCGGTCAGCAGGGTTCGGGCGGCAAAGGCGATATCGGCGGGAGTCAGGGCTGCCAAGCGGCGTAATTCGGCATCGGGAGCTTCGCCGTGCATCACTGCACGAGCCAGATTACCGGCACGCTTGCGGTAACTCATATTCGACATCATATAGTCGGTCTCCACACGGTTATATGCTCTCTGCATATCGCGGGGAGTTATGGCAGACTCATCACAAAGTTTGCGTGCCTCGGCCCACAAGGCATCTACACAGGCTTTTATTGTGGCATCGTCTTCTCGCGATGGCACGGCCTGCAGCATCAACCAGCCAGAGTCTTCATTACCGCTAATACATGCCTCGGCCATGGTAAACAGATCGGTGCCAAGCACAAGATTACGGTTAAATCGCGCCGATTTGCCGTTGGCAAGCAGATCGGTGATGACATCGCCTTCGGCATACAGCGGCTCGCCATATCCCGGCATACGCACGGCGCTGACAATAAGTGTATTGGGCACGCGGCCATAGACAGTGGCTGTGCGAGCCTGGGTAGGATACGGATCCTTGGGCAAACTCCTAAGAGCCGGGTTACGCGACGGGATGGGGGCAAACCACTTCATAGCCAACCGGCGCACCGTTTCGAGATCAACGTTTCCTGCCACAGCAAGCACTGCATTATCAGGTGCATAATGACTGTAAAAAAACTCGCGGATGTATGGCAGTGTTATGCCTTCGATATGCGCAGTCTCCTTCCCTATCACCGGATAGCGGTATGGATGAGCACTATACAACATAGGCATCAGGTGATGCGACAGGTCGCCGTAGGGCTGATTGAGGCAAGTCTGCTTAAACTCCTCTATCACCACACTTTTCTGAGTCTCAAGGGTGCGCTCACTGAAAGCCAGAGCAAGCATGCGGTCGCTTTCTATGTGGAAAGCAGTCTCAATATTGTGTGCCGGCAAGACATCATAGAAGTTGGTGAAGTCGCTGGAAGTCCATGCATTCGACGTGCCGCCGGCTGCGGCAAGCTCGCCGTCGAAATCAGGCACATTCTCCGACCCGCCAAACATAAGATGCTCAAACAGATGCGCCAGCCCGGTATGCTCTGCATCCTCGTCTCGCGCACCGACGTTGTAAAGCACATTAACTGCTGCCATGGCAGTACCAGGCATATATGAATGCACGACCTTAAGGCCGTTGGAGAGCGTGAAAACGCTATAGTCCATTTATGCTTACTTCACGATCTGCATTGAAAGAATACGCACGTCTTCGCGGGGGCGGTCAGAGCTGTCAGTTTCCACTTTCTCAATGCGGTCTATAACATCCATGCCATCAACGACTTCGCCAAAGACCGTATAGTCTCCATCAAGATGCGGGGCACCACCCACAGTGGTGTATGCCTCGCGCTGCTCGTCGGTGAGCCCAACGTGCTTTTTTGCTGCAATTTCCTCTGTGGTTGATATAAGTTGCTGGCGGAGTTTTTCAAGACCTTCGGCATCACCAGCCTGCTGCAGAGCCATTATCTCGTCGCGGCGGCTACGGGCAAGTTCCTCAAATATCTTCTGCATTGTGCGGTTTATGGCGTTCTGCTCCACCTGGCCCAATTCGGCCTCACTAAATTTGCGGCCGGTGACGACATAGAATTGAGAGCCCGATGAACGTTTCTCAGGATTCATGGCATCCCCTGTTCGCGCGGCAGCCAATGCTCCACGCTTGTGGAAGTGCTTGGGATATACAAACTCTGCCTCGAGGGTATATCCGGGATTGCCTGCACCAAGATGCTGACCCGGGCGAGCGTTGCGTGAATCAGGGTCGCCGGCTTGCACCATAAATTCGTTTATCACACGGTGAAACAGCGTATTGTTGTAGTAGCCCTCACCCACAAGTTTCACAAAATTGTCGCGGTGCACAGGGGTGTCGCCATAAAGAAGCACTGTGAAGTCACCCATTGTGGTGCTCACTTTCACTTTTACAGAGGTAGTATCTGCCATATCCTTGTTTGTTGAGCCATTGGCGCTGTTGCATGCTGCGCCCGCAAAACACACGAGCAAAGCTGCAAGCAGCCTGGTTAAGCTATTGGTTTTCATTTATATTGAAGATGTCGGGAAAAGACGTTTGTATATTCGTCGGAAGTTATTATCGGCTGCCTTGAGTTCTTCAGCACGCTCGGCATAATCGGGTCCCCAAAGCGAGTTGAGCAGATCGGCCAGATAGCGGTGCTCGCGGTCGCGGTCGATAGTAGCTGCAACCAGTTTACGCACTGCTTCAGCATTACGTTCACCACTTATGGCATGCAGATAGCGGGCGGCACTGGCCGTAAACTGTCCGTTGAGGTCTACGTCTATAATATTATCAGCCAAGGCATTGATATCCTCATCGCTGAGAGTTTCTATATTATTGGCAATATACTCGTAGGTAACAAGTCCGTCGGGGTCGGCAGCAAGGCGTTTCCTCACTTCCTCGGTCAAAAGATTGCTCATATACTGTTATTAATGTATTCTAAGTCAGATGTGCAAAGTTACAATCTTTAGCCCACATCTCCAACACGCATCTTCACATATTGCGCCACAAGCTCTACGACCTGCTCGGGGGTGAGACGCGAGGAATCGATGCAAAGGTCGTATGACGCCGCTGCTCCCCACTCCTTGTCGGTGTAGAAATTATAGTAGTTTGCACGCAGTTTATTGTTCTTGCGGGCAAGGCTTTTGGCTGCTGCATGCGTGGGTGCATCGCCTCGCTCGACGATGCGGCGTGCGCAGGCGTCTTCGTCGGCCGAGATAAAAACGCGCACCAGACGCGGATGATTGCGCAACACGTAGTCGGCCGAGCGCCCCACGATGACACATGAGCTGCGGGTGGCGGCGTCGAGGATATAGTCGCTCTGGGCACGATAGACACTATCGTCGCTCACGGCATTGGAAGCGTTATACCAATGTGAGGGCGACAGACCGAAGGTGTAGCCTATCGTGCCCGATATATAGTTGGGGAAGCGCTCATCACGCTTCTCAAACAAGCGGGGATCCATGTTGGAGCGGCGTGCGGCGTCGAGCAGTAACTCTTTGTCATAGTAGTCTATGCCAAGGCGCTCTGCAAGCATGCGGCCAAGCACACGGCCACCACTGCCGAAAGAGCGACCGATGGTTACTACATAATTACGCGGATTGTCGCCGTGGATAGGGGGCACCTGCCCGGGGATATCATTTGTTGTCTGTGACATAGTTTATACGGTATTTTGATTCTTATTTACATTATTTTTGAGCACAAAAGGAGCCAGGCCCTCATATCGTCGGATAGCATTGACAAACGGAAGCCAATAACGCTTGGTCTTACGCTCGCCAACACCATGTACCTCCGTGAAAGCGGCGGCACTCTTTGGCCTTCGCGCCGACATATCGGCAAGGGTGGCATCTGTGAAAACTATATACGGCGGTACACCTTCTTCTACCGCAACCTGCTTGCGCACAGCCTTGAGCAGCGACAGTAGTTGCTGGCTCGGTGGCAACGGTTTATCATTGTCTTCATGGCGCCTGCTTGAGGCGGTGCGCCTGCGAGTTGTTGTATCTTCTACAAAATGTGCAAGCATGGCAGTTGTCTCACCACGCACGACCTTCATGCCGGCTTCTGTGACCCGAAGACGATTGGAGTCTTCGTATGCAATCTCTATTAAACCGAGCTGAAGCATCTGCGACAGATAAGCATTCCACTGCGCAAAACTCAAGTCGCGCCCGGCTCCATAGGTCTTTATCTTGTTGAATCCGCGCTGCATCAGTTCGGCTTTGGCCGACCCTCGCAACACATCTATCAACATCATGGCACCAACCTTCTGACCGGTGCGCAATATAGCCGACAAGGCTTTCTGCACCAGCACACTACCATCGAAACGCGCAGGTGGGTTAAGACACACATCACAATTGCCACAGTCATGGTCGGTGTGCTCGCCGAAGTAGCTGAGCAGTATGCGCCGACGACAAACCTGTGCCTCGGCATACTCCTGCATGCGCTGAAGCTTCTGCAGATTGAGCATAGGCTGTCCAGAGTCCTCTATAAAACTTCGTCGTGTTGCGATATCGGCAAAAGAATAGAACAATGTTGTGTCAGCAGGTAGCCCATCGCGACCGGCGCGGCCAATTTCCTGATAGTAGCTCTCTATGTTGGCCGGGAGATTGGCGTGTATCACCCAACGTATGTTGCTTTTGTCGATACCCATGCCGAAAGCCACCGTAGCACACACCACCTGGGCATCGCCATTGATAAACCGCCGTTGCGACTGTTCGCGGGCTTCAGCCGACATGCCGGCATGATAACACACCGATTTATATCCTCGCGCAAGCAATTCGGCATGCAGGCTCTCTGTGGCCGTGCGCGATATGCAGTAGACAATACCAGAGTCGTCGGGATGCCGGTCGATGGTGCTGCATATATAAGCAACCCGCCGGGCTTTACCCGGATTAGGAAGCGCCCGGAGGCTCAGATTGGGTCTATCAAAAGACCCGGTGTATATCACAGGATTGCGCAGACCAAGTTGCGCCGATATATCTCCGCGCGTCAGACGGTCGGCCGTGGCTGTGAGCGCCAGCACCGGTGTGTCGGGAAAATGCACCTTAAGCCTTGCGAGCTGAGTATATACCGGTCTAAAATCATGGCCCCACTGCGATATGCAATGAGCCTCGTCAATGGCTATGAGCGACACCGGCGCAGCAGTAGGCCAATGATCGACCTCTGCCATAAGACGCTCTGGCGAAATATAGAGGAGCTTCACCCTGCCGGCAAAAAATTGCTCCATTACAGTGCGGTTATCAGCCTCGTCAATTGTGGAATTAACGGTGGCTGCAGGGATGCCGTTTGCTATCAGCGCAGCAACCTGATCGTGCATCAGCGCTATCAGCGGCGACACCACCACCGCACAACCCTGAGCAAGCAAAGCCGGCAACTGATAGCACAGCGACTTACCGCCACCCGTGGGCATGAGCACAAGCGCGTCACGACGATCAGCACCTACGGCGCGGATAATCTCAAGCTGCCCGGGGCGAAACCGGCTGTAGCCATAGAAGCGCCGCAGCAACCCGTGGGCTCTGCGGTCAAATTCTTCATATTTTTTACTGAAATCTGTCATCGCGGAAATATGCTCGTCAGAAGGCATTTTTTTCACCACGGATGGCATTGATGACAGTGCCCACGATAATCTTCATATCCAACGGAAGGCTCCAGTTTTCTATATACCACACATCATACTCCACTCGCTTCTCCATCTTCCACACCTCGTCGGTGAGGCCGCGATAGCCGTTGACCTGCGCCCAACCGGTGATACCAGGTTTTACGACATGGCGCACCATATATCGGTCTACAATCTGCGAGTATTGCTCGGTGTGACGCAGCATGTGGGGCCGGGGGCCGACAACGCTCATGTCTCCGAGAAAGACATTGATAAACTGCGGCAGTTCGTCGATATTAGTGCGCCTCAGAAAGTCGCCCACAGCAGTCTTGCGTGGATCATCAGCGGTGGCCTGAAGCACATCGGCATCATCATTCACCCTCATTGTGCGGAATTTTATGCATTTGAAACTGCGGCCGCGATAGCCGGTGCGCTCCTGCGTAAAGAAAATCGGACCCGGCGAACTCAGCTTTATAGCAATCGCTACAGGGATGAGAATAACGGGGAAAACAAGCAGGAATGCTCCGGAAAACACTATGTCGAATGCTCGCTTTAGCCCGCGGTTATATGTGCTTGCCAAGGGATTGTGCCGTGGACTCAGCACCGGGGAGGTGCCTATGTTATAGGCATCGAAGGAGCGGGCTATATATCGGGGAATATGCGGCACATAAAAAAACTTCACAACATTGTCGTCTGCTATGCTCATGGCCCGGCGCATGTCATCGGGCTGCTCGCCCATCGACGGACAATAATAAATCTCGTCAACCATGGCACGCTTCACAAAACTGTCGAGCACGTCTATTGTGCCTATATAGCGCATTTCAGGATCTGCTGGGGCATGTTGTCCAATAAAACCTAACACACGATAACCGAACCCGGCATCACCGATAAGCTGAGAGTAGACGCGCATGGCAGTCTCGCCTGTCCCCACAATAGCTACGCGCACAAAATTGCGGCCACTGCGTCTGAAAGTCTTTATGAGCGCTCTCGCCACCATCCACCACAGAGGCAGGAGCACCACGACAATGCCATAAAACTGCACGTAGACAATGGCCGGCAGGCTATGGATGTCGAGAAAGGTGAGCATTGCCAGGAAAAACAGCGCATGAGTAGCCACAGCCGACACCGAGTCGACCACTATGTTCTCCATCGGCAGTACCCGTCGACCCGATGTGAGCGACGACAGATAGGCCACGGGCATATAGGCAACGTTCACCAACAGCCACATAGCCTTTAACGACGGACTACCCCCGAGACATGTCTCAGTAAAGGCAGTGAAGCCAAATGCCAGGTTAAAGATTATAAGGTCTACAAATATGACAATCTTGTTGACATATTTGCCATATTTTCCTTTACGATTAACTTCGGTCATAGGAAAGATTGGAAGAGGAATACGGCAGGCCGCCACCACAACAGGCGGCCGCCGCGTTTATAGGGTCAACACACACTACCGGCTTATATAAATGTGCCTCTGCACCGCCGGCCAATGCCCGCAAGCGGACTCTATTACATCTTTGCGTCGACGAGAGCAATCTTCTTCTCGAGATCGGCGATATCGTCTTTCACACGCTGCACACGCTGCATGAGATCGCGCATCATCTGCTCGCCGGCCTTACTTTTTGAGTTAAAGAAGCCCATGTTATTCTCTATCGTCTGGAGCTCGGCGCGCTTCTGCTCGTAGATGCGCATCAAGCGCTCGCGCTCACGATAAAGCTTGTTTTCGTCCGACGCCATTTCATCGAGATTAGCTTCGAAGCCGGCCATAGCGCGTTTAGTGCCACGCAGGTCAAAGATATCGGTGAGTTCGTTGATGCGTGAGCGATAAGCGTCGTAGATCTTGTCTTTGTCGCGGAAGGGCACATGACCGATAGAGTTCCAGCGTGTCTGCAACTCTCTGATTGTAGCCATCGCCTGGTCGCGTGGAGTGTCGTCGGCAATGCCCTTGAGGGCTGCAATAACCTCTTTTTTTGCTTTAAGATTAGCCTGCTGCTCCTGGCGCACACCGCTTGTAGCCTTTTTCTTGTTGTCGAAGAATGTGTCGCACGCGGCCAGGAATCGCTCCCACACGCGGTCGCTGTGTTTTTTGGGCACAGTGCCTATGGTCTTCCACTCCTTCTGCAGCTCCACAAGCTCATCTGTGGTCTTTTTCCAGTCGGTGCTGTCGCGCAGAGCCTCAGCACGCTCACACAAAGCAATCTTCTTTGCCAAATTTGCCGATAGAGTGTCTTTTGTAGTCTTGAAGAACTCGGCCTTTGCACTGAAGAACTTGTCGCAGGTAGCGCGGAAACGGGCAAACAAAGCATTATTCATCTTCTTTGAAGCGAAGCCAAGTTTTTTCCACTCTTCCTGAGCCGCCATTATCTGCTTAGTCATGTCTTCCCAGGCGGCAAAGTTGCGCAGAGTCGAGAAATCGAGAGCTTCCACACGCTCACAGATAGCAGTCTTGCCTTCTTCGTTGCGCTGCTCAACAGCTTTGCGTTCCTCAAAGTGTGCCTGATAGCGCTTGTTGATCTCAGCCGATAGTTCCTTGAATTCATTCCAAATCTCGTCGCGCTTCTCCTTGGCAACAGGGCCTGTCTCGCGCCACTTTGTGTGAAGTTCCTGCAACCGGCGGAATGCCGAAATAACGTCCTCGCACTGAGCAAGCAGGCGAGCATCATCAATGAGTTGCATCTTTACCTCAAGGTTCTTGCGGAAGTCATAATCGCGCAGGTCTTTATTGACCTTCAGCTGATCGTAATATCGCTCCTGTGCTTCCTTGAAAGCACGCTGAACGGTGCTCTCAGCCGAAGGCGTAACTTCGCCGACCTCAAGAAATTGCTGACGAAGTTCCTGAAAACGAGGATATGTGCGGTTGACGTTGTCTGTATCGGCAGCAAGAGTGAGTATCTCATCAATAATAGCCTGACGCTTTGCCAGATTCTCGGCACGCTCGGCCTCCTGACGCGTGAGCCACTCCTGTTTTTTCTCCTTTATCTCATTGAGCACACTGCGCATCTCTTCTTCGAGCGGATCGGCAGGGGCCTCAAACGGAGCCGCATCCTCTGTAGCTTCAGCAAGATATGCCTCACGAAGAGCGTTTACCTCGGCATTGCGCAGATCTGAGTAATATTTGCGCAGACGTGCCACATCCTCCCGACGAATTTCTGCGGCGTCCTTGGCCGCAAGCTCGCGGGCCATGGCGATCACGCCTTCTTTTGTAAGATCGGGGCGGTCAACGGTTTCTATAACTTCTGCGCCTGCAGCTTCGGCTACAGTGGCAGTATTCTCTTTTTCGCAGGTGCCGGTTTCCGGTACTTGATTCAGGGTCATATCCAGAGCCTCTGCTGAGGCTTCGCTGGAAGAAAGGCGCGTATCCATATATGATAATGAGTTAGTAAATGCCCCATTACGGGGAGGTATAGGCAACAAATTTAATACAAAATTCTCATAAACAAACATCAACGGGCGAAAATTTTGGCTATTAACCTAAATTTTCGCCCGCTATGGGGTAAAATCGCTTGTTGAGCGACAATATTTACTCTGCTTTCAGCTTCAGAACCGCGCCCTTTACGCCGGGAGCCGATGCTTCGAAAACTATTTCTCCGGGAGTCTCTGTTGCCTGAACCACAGCAGTGAGCTGTCCGGCAAACAAGGGCATCTGCGGCAAATGGAATAAGTCGAGCGATGAGGCGTCGCCATTGGCAGCGGCTCGATATGTGCCTGCTCCCTTGACTTTAAACTTCACTTTATGAGTTGCGTCGGGAATAAGGTTGCCGTCTTTGTCGACCACGCGAACATTTATGAAGTTCAGGTCATTGCCATCGGCTTTTATGACAGGGCGGTCGGCAGTGAGCTCTAAGTGGTGAGGTTTGCCTGCTGTGCGAACTTCTTTTTCAGCCACGGGGTTGCCATTGTCATCGTATGCCACCACACGCACTGTGCCCGGTTCATACTTGGTATCCATCCACATAAGACGATATCGACGCTGGCGATCAAAGTTTTTCTCGGCCTTCTCATTGGCTGTGCTGTCAAGATTAACCGACAGATCCTTGCGGAGACGGCCCTGGCTCTTGCCATTTATAAATACCTCAGCCTCTGGATAATTTGTATATACAAAGATAGGGGTTACCTCGCCTTCGCGACCGGGCCAAGTCCAGTGAGGAAGGATGTGCAATGTCTCCTCTTCCTTGTTCCAATGACTGCGATAGAGATAATAACGATCTTTAGGTATACCGGCAAGGTCAATTATACCAAACAGAGAACTGTGGCTCGGCCACTGTGTATAATAAGGTGTGGGTTCACCAAGATAGTCGAATCCGGTCCACACAAACTCACCCATGCAGAAGGGGCGGTCTTCATGCCAGATAAAGTCATCTTCAGGCAGATTTGACCATCCGCAGTGCTCCACATCATAGCCTGATGCCTGATGGTCGTCATAAACTGCCATGGCTTTGCGCTCTACAGGGAATTTATAAACACCACGAGAGCTCACAGTCGATGCAGTCTCACTACCAAGGATCACACGCTGGGGCAGCTTGGCATAGTTGATATCATATTTAAAGGGGCGATAGTTGAAGCCCGGCACCTCCATCACGGCAGCGAAGTTATTGTTGACGACAGCGTCGGGGGCATCCATGCCTTGAGTAACCGGGCGAGTGGCATCATGAGCCTTCACGATATTCTGCAGGCGGAGCGCTGTCTTGCACTCGCCTTCGGGCCACTGGTTGGGGACTTCATTGCCTATACACCACATAACCACCGACGGATTGTTGCGGTAGTGTCGCACTACATTGGTGAGATCTCGCTCCACCCAGTCGTTGAAATAGCGGTTATAACCGTTGCGGCACTTGGCCTGATCCCACTCATCAAAAGTCTCGACCATGAGCATAATGCCCATTTCGTCGGCAGCTTTAACGAGTTCGGGCGCCGGCATATTATGAGAGGTACGGATGGCATTAGCTCCCATATCCTTGAGTATGCGTATCTGGCGACGCACAGCCGCATCATTGACAGCTGCGCCGAGCATACCTAAATCATGGTGCTGACACACGCCCTGAAACTTCACCTTGCGGCCATTAAGGAAAAATCCCTCGTCGGGGCGTACCTCAATAGTGCGTATGCCGAAGGGTTGTTCGTAAGTATCAATGAGTTCATTACCCTTATACACATTAGCGACAGCCTTATAAAGCACCGGTGTGTCAAGATCCCAAAGAGCGGGCGAAGCGACCTCCATGATGTTGCGGGCAACATTGCCGTCAAAAGCAGCTACATCGCTAAGATCCACCCGACTGCGGGCTACTTCATGTCCCTTGGGGTCAAGCACCACGGTCTCAAGCGCATAATCGGCAACTCTGGCGCCGTCGGGTAGCTCTACTTCGCTTTCAACCTCCACACGGGCACGATCGGCTGACACCTGAGGAGTTGTCACTCTCACTCCCCACATGGGTATGTGAGCATCGGCAGTGGTAGTGACCAGATGCACATTACGATAAAGGCCTGCGCCGGGATACCAGCGAGAAGACTCCGGCAGATTCTCAAGGCGCACAGCGATAGTATTCTTCTCGCCCTTGCGGAGCAGCGGAGTTATATCAAAGTAAAATGTATTATAGCCGTATGGCCAAAAACCGGCCTCCTGACCGTTGACATATACATGGGCCTGACTCATGGCTCCATCGAAGACAAGTGTGGTGCGTGTATTGTCTCCGGCCTCAGGCACATCTATCTCGGTGCGATACCATCCGGTGCCCACAAAAGGCAGACCACCTGTGCGGCCGGCATGCTCCATGGCCTCTTTCTGACCATCTTGTGTAATAGCCACCTTCTGCATGTCGTTCTGCCAACTGAATGGGCCATATATCGCCCAATCGTGAGGCACAACGACACTCTGCCAAGCTGAGTCATCATAATCAGCCGACGAAAAAGCAGCATCGTCGTCACGCGTAAATTTCCATCCTTTCTGCAACGAGCGCTCTACTCGTGCTGTGGTTGCGGAGGCAACAGACACTGCCGCCAGCATGGCAAGCCCAAAGGCCAAAGTCAGTTTTTTCATTAGTTTGGTATTGTGATGTATACTGGTTTTGCGGAGAACGCGGTCGGATGACGAAGCCTACTTCTTGCGGCGACGCACCGAGCGGCCTGCGCTTGACGACGATGAAGTCTTGGGCTTCGATGTCTTCACTTTCTGCTGCTTGGCCGGTTTACGCTGCGAGGCACTCTCGCGGCGGTTGCGTTTTGGCGCCGGTTTGTCTGCAACAGCAGTTGAATCATCGCCTGCGGCAAGAGCTTCGCGCGCCTCGCGGGCTGCGATGACCTCTTCACGGGTAGGCACCCAAAGCGATGTCTCAAACGAAGTCAGACGATTCTGTATGCTGTCTTGCGCACGACGCAGATCATCGGGGTCGGGATAAAGCTGCGCCATCGACTTGTTCTTAAGATTGCGGGTCTTGTAGATGTCGCCCTCATATAGATTTAGTGCGAAATAATCGTCTATATTACAAGAAGGCAGGTTATTGTCGTCGCTTATGAATATCTGCTGCTGGGCTATATAGGGTCGTATGTCTTCCATGCGCATCCAGAACATAGGATACTTCACTGCTTCGCCGCCGAAGTCGCCCGAGCGGTGCAGCACAGGACACACAGCCTCCACACGGGTGCGCACACGGTTCTGGCGTGCATCAAACTCCCAGCGTTCTATAAGATAATAGCTGAGTACTTCGTTGGCAGGCACGTCTGAAGGATCAATTTCATAGCGAGGGTTACGTTCAGTTGAACCCTTGGCCGGATTATACATTATGTGGAAGCGGTCGAGCACGTCGCGAGGCTGCACACGATATGCTTCGGTGAAAATCTCGCGGCCATCAAGATACTCATAGGCGGGCACTGTATTCTGCGCAAGCAATTCCATAATGACTCTGAAGAGGTTCTTCTGACCGTCGAGCTCGTCTTCAGGATAATACAGAGGTGCATTCTTGTCTTTCTCGAGATCTATCTGGCGATATATCACGCGCATCCACTGCAGATCTGCATCAGAAGCCGGCTGCTGCTCATAAAACTGTTCCATGCGCTGAGTCACGCCCGGGGCTGCCTGTTGCTGCTTGTCGCCACGCCCAGGCCGACCGGAGTTTTCTCCGCGGCGCACTATCGATGATGATGACTGCGAACCACTGTTGGTCTGCGCCACAGCGCCCACGGCAGCTACAGCCAATAAGAGCGATACCAAGGTGCGGCGTAGTGTAAGTATGGTGATGCTTGACATATATAGTGTGTATCTTGTTGATGTTTTACTTTAGTTGGATTACAATCAGTTCACTGTCACTTCCATAGGCGACAAGTCACGTGTAAGCCCGTCGGGGCCTTTGGCTCGTATGCGTGAAATAAAGAAACTCTTGCCTCTCTGCAGGCTGCGGAACACCCTCTTCTGTCGCTCTGAGAAATTGGCACCGTCGCTCACTTCCGGCATAGCATTGCCCATGGAGTCGAAGGCAATAGTCTCAAACGACACTACCTGGAACTTGGTGTCAAGCAACCCGTCATCAATCGCAGCCTCAAGACCAGTCGCAGCCAACAAGGCGGCTTTAGCTATGCCGGGGCGACCACCTTTATAGTGGTCAACATTGCCCTGCGCATCGCGGAAGGCTATGAATGCTGTAGGATTAGGGAGCTTGCGCACACGGAATGTCGACTGGGCCACCTGTGTCGGGCGGCCATCTATTGTAGCCGACACGGTGATGACAGCATTCTGCCCCACGCCCTGTGGCCGGGCCACCCAAGTGTCACCGCTGCGGGTTAGTGTGCCGTTGCTTATTGTGGCCGATATATCTTTCATTGCCACACCGGGCACCGATATGCTTATCGGGTTATCAATACCTGCATAAAGCACATTCATCAGAGTAGCCGACACCGTCGCCATTGGCTCGATAACGGTGTACTCGCTTTCAAAGTCGTGGCGGGTAACCGAGCCATCGCCGTGAGGCACTTCGAGATAACCCTTGTACGTAAAGCTGCCGGTTGCACCCACAGGCTGCTCGAAAAGTTGCGATGCAAGTTGCTTGCCATTGACAAATACTGTCGGGCGGGCAGTAGTGTCTATGGCGGCGAGCACGATATTGGCAGAGTATTTGCCACCACGCATGACAAGTCGCGACGAAGGAATCACAAATGCATTAAGTTCGTTGACTCGCACGTCACCGGCATCAACCTGAGCGAGAAGTGTAGACAGAGCCTCACCCTCGGCATATAGGACATCACTCTGCAGTTTCGACAGAAGAGTCACAGCAGCAACTACCGGTTGGCTTTCAAACTTAGCCTCCTCCCAGTTCTGCGGATTAACCGTGCCGGGGCGCACAACCGGGGCTGTGCTGAGTGCATCGGATATATTACTGCGCTTAACCTCGTCGGGGATAAGCGATGTGATATACTCGCGGTAATCATCAATGCTCAGTCGCAGGCGCTCGCCTTGATTTTGCCCGTTGGAGAGCATCACCACCGATGATGACTCAAGGTCATCGCGGTTGAGAATATTGCGCGGGTCGCCCTTCTCGCCGTCGGCTTCGCGCACGATGAGCAATTTGAGCGAGTCTATCATATTGTAGACAGCATAAGTGCGCCGACGCACCTCGGCAGCCTTGTCGGCCCAGGGGCGCCCTTTCTCGGGATTCTGGGAAGCAAAATCCTCAAGTCGGCCGAGAATTGCCGAGTTACGGCTGTCGACATTATTGTTTGATCGGGTAAGACCGTCTTCCACCTGAGTGAAACCGTCGAGCACGTCTGACGACACATTGAGCGCAAGCATTGCTGTGAGCACAATGTACATCAGATTTATCATCTTCTGGCGGGGAGACAGCTTTGTGTTGTTTGATCCCATATCTTATGGATTATATAGGCGGTAATGTAGGAGGGTGAGCCGACAATATCGGCATGGTATGGGTCACGCACCTGCCTGAGAAGGCGCTGCCGCATCTGGTGCAGCTGGAGCAGAGGGGGCAGCGGCAACCGGCATGCCGGGGTGATACATGTTTATAGTCATCGCAGTGATCATGCGCTCATATACCTGATTGAGCTGCTGCATGTTGTGAGCCATCTTCTCGGCCTCCTGACAGTAGCGGGCACTCTGGCGCGCGCTGCTCTCAAACATGTCTCGGATCTCGCTGATGCCGCGGTTTACACGATCAATCGAGTCGAGCTGACCGGATATGCTCTTGAGCTGTATCTCATATATGGTGTTGAGAGCGGCTATATTGTGGTTGAGGGCCTGCATCTGCTCAACATATCCGTTGGAGTTACCCGAAATGTTGTTGGCGTTATCGGTAATGGCTCTATAGCTCTCGAGCAGTGTGTCGTGCACACGATTGAGTTCGCGGGTTGTCTCCACAAGATGCGACATTTCTGTGGCAAGCTCGGGGGTGGCACCAACATACTGTGTATTGGCTTCAGGTGCAACAACTACACCTCCGCCATTGGCTGCGCCCGCTGTGCCAACCACGCCAGTGACACCCTGACCCTGAGCGGCAGTGACATCACCCCCGGCCGAAGGTGCGCCAACAAACACCACACCACCGCCGACTACTCCTGTCGGCTGAGAAGCACCATGCATCTGCGGCATGTCGACATCTTCTTCATTGTATTCTTCCGCAGCATCTTCTTCATTGCGGAGAGCAGGAAAGACGTCTTCCCACTTATACTCGCGCGGAGGGCGATCAAATGCTGTGAGCAAGAACATAAACACCTCAGTGCCCATACCTATCGACAGCAGGGTATTACCACCGGGCAGGTGAAGAATCTTGAACAGCGCACCCCAGATGACGATGGCCGCACCGATACTATATGCGAAGTTGAAAAATCGCTGGCCCTTCTCGCTGGAGATAAAGTGACCGAGACCGCGACGATATTGCTTAATTTTCTGTACCATATACTATGTTATATGCAACTGTGTGATGGAGAGGAGTGAGAGGTAAAATTATTTATTTGCCACGCTTCTGCTGATTGCCCTTGGCAAAGCCTATCTGCGAGCGCACGCAACGAAATCCGATGTATGACCGCTGCTCGTTCTGATATTCCCACATGCGTATATCTGAGCGGATATTATGGGCCACATCTTTCCATGAGCCACCGCGCACAATCTTGCGTTTCATACGATAGGGATCTTCTTGTGCGGCATTATAGCGATATTCAGGATTGAGATCCGAGGTAAGCTTGTCTACACTCTCAGCGTAGGCTGTAGAGGTCCACTCGCTGACGTTACCGGCCATATCATAGAGGCCGAAGTCGTTGGGAGCATAAGTTCCCACGCGCGAAGTAATCAGCTGTCCATCGCGCATATAATTGCCTTCAGCGGGTTTGAAATTGGCATAGAAGCAACCTTTGTCTTCACTCAGAGGCAGGTCACCTTCCCAGGGATACATATTGTCGTCGACACCCGCACGGGCTGCATACTCCCATTCAGCCTCTGTGGGCAGACGGTAGGGCTCTATATAGACACCTTCTTTGCCAAGCGAGCGACGCAGGAAGTCGGTACGCCAGTTGCAGAAAGCATTTGCCTGCTCCCAGCTGACACCTACAACAGGATATTCATTGTATCCTCCGTGGGCAAAATACATACGCACGTATGGCTCGTTATATGCGTTCTCAAAGTCGTTTATCCAGGCTGTGGTGTCGGGATATACGTTCACAATATAAGTGTTGAGGAAGTCATAATCGCCGGTGAGACCTCGGGTGATTGTCTCGCGCACGATCTCGCCCTCATCGTTGATATAGGCTGTATCCTTGCTTATCACAGGGACATCGGTGGGCACGGGGCGATCGGTGTTATAATCACGGCGGCGAGGGTCGAGGCGGTTGCGACGGCGGGCAGCCTCTGTGTGATTAAACACTTCATAGCGATAGTTGAGCTGAGTACCGTCGAGTTCCTTGACACCGGTGATGGGATTGATGCGGTAGACACTCTCAATGGCTCGCGCCTCGTCTTCATTGGGATTACGCCAGGGAATGGCCTTGTTCCAGTTGAGGTGCGGAGTCACGGGATTGCCGTCTTTGTCTTCCTCGATCTTATAATCTTCGTTACCACCATAAGCAGGATCGGCCAAGCGCTCGCGGATGATAGAGTCGCGCACCCAGAAGACAAACTGCTTGTACTTGCTGTTAGTCACCTCCGTTTCGTCCATCCAGAATGCGTCGACCGACTTACCCCGGGCCGAGGCAATCAGATTCCACGCACTGTCGGCCTTCTGGGGACCCATCTTCATGGAGCCACGGTCAACAAGGACCATGCCGTAGGGAGTAGGTTCGCTCCACACGGTGCCACCGACACCGGTGACTTCGCCGCCGGCCGACGAGTATCCGCCTGATGCGCATGAAGCCATTGACATCGCCAGAAGGCTTATCGGAAGTATTTGCTTGAGTTTTTTCATATTTGTCAGTATCTGGAGGAGAGTTGATTGCTTACATTATTCTTATATTCTTGTGGCGATGCCTGTTTTTCTCGCCCTTGTTGAGCTTCACGCGATAACCGATGAAGATTTCATGACTGCCGCTTGACGCCTTGGCGATATCGCTTGTGGAGTAGTCATAGCTATATCCAATGAAGAAATTACGGTAATCTGCCGCCAGAGTGGCGATAAGGGCATCTTTATAACGGTAGCCGACGCCGAAGGTGAGAAACTTGTTGTATCTTACTCTCGCTGTCAGCTCTGCCGTTGTAAAGGTGAAGTCACTCTTGACAAACACCGATGGCATCACTTCAAATAACGTGTTTTTTATTGGAATATTGCTTCCGGCCATAAAATAAAGTGTACGGCCGGCATTAAATTCAAAGTCATACTGCTCCGACGAGCCCGATGACTCCTCGCTGCTGAGCGTTATTGCAGGCGACGTCAGATGCTGCATTGACAGCGATGCCCAGAACCATTTGTGATTATACCAGACACCGGCGCCGAGATCCATGGCATGCCCACGCAGATCTCTACGGGGGATTGCATCGTCGTTATCTTCATGATAATCGTCGTCTGAAGGGATATAGACATCTGTGCCCTTGAATGTCTGATCAAGGAAACCGATCTGCACGCCTGGTGTAAGTTCTCCCCCAAACAGTTTAAACCTATAACTTAGCTGCACGCCCATATTCATGGTGCGGTAAAGACCAATATTCTCTTGATTGAGCAACACACCGACTCCGAAGTTCTTCTTAAACAATCGCAAAGGCATGTCGGCAACCATGACGATGGTGCGTGGAGCATTGTCTATGCCCACCCACTGCATGCGCGTGCCTCCGCGGACTCTCAGAAAATCGGTGGATCCGGCAGCCGCAGGGTTATAATACCCCGGCACCTCATAATATTGAGAGAATTGCGCGTCGATCTGCGCCAAAGCCTCCGGAGCTCTCAGCAATGTGGCGACTGCCGCCACAAAGACACAAATAATGCGTGACACTCTCCTCATAGCTATTCAAAATAAAAGGTGAGCACCACCATCTGCGATGTGGCTTTGCGGATACTTTGTGTGTATTTGAGCTGCGACAGATCGTCTTCAAGGTCAGGGCGGTCATGACGCAATACGTCAGTAAGGCCGAAGCAAAACTTTATTTCAGGAATAAGCTTGAAGAAAGGCAGATAGAAATCACATCCGAAGCCAACGGTGAGATACAAGTCACTCGTGTTGAGCTTCAGGAAGTCGCGGCGCTTCTTGGCAACGTCAAAGGCCGGCATAATGCCGCCGACCATATAGGGGCGCAGATTGCGGTAACGCTGTGCCGAGAACTTAAGATCTAAGGGCAACACTATCATTGTGCTCTTTATATTCTGTCGTTCCTCGCGACCGGTGGCAGCTTCACGCATACGCACATCGCGGTTGCCAAAATACAGGCCCGGACTAACTCGCAGATTGAAGTAGTTGTTAAGACGAAGATCAAACAGGCCGTTGACACAGAAACCTGGCGAGAATGCCGGCTGGTCGGTATACCAATGCTCGCCTTCGTCTTCGCCGGTGGCGACACCATTGTTGGCAAACTTCAGATCAAGTGTGTGCACACCCACCGAAAAGCCCAGATGCCAGCGCCGCATATCGGAATACGGGCGGTTGAGCACATGGTCATTACGGTACTTCTGGGCATAGACTTCCCCGACAGCAAGAGCTGCCAGTACACACATTGCTATTGCCAAAATTCGTCTCATAATTTCTCTAACGTCATTCACCGGCCGTTTATTGCGCACACATACATTATGAATTCAAAAATTATTTTTCTTTTTCCAAGCTTATCAGTATCTTTGTGCCGAGTATATAACCCTAATAATTATTTATGAAAAAATTTTTACTCTCATTCCTTTTCATCTCGCTTGCTGCCGGTCTGCTCAAGGCTGAAACTGCCAGCGTCACGTTCTCTGAAAAAGGCTATGCCAATGCCGAGAAGGTTGAGTCTGTTACCCTCAACGATGTTATCTCCATCTCTTTTGCTAAGGGCGCCAACAGCAATGCCACAGCTTACTACGACAGCGGCACAGCTTTGCGCATGTATGGTGCTAACATCGCCACCTTCAATGCAAAAGCTGGCTATGTCATCAACAAAATAGTCCTCACCCTCACTACTGCCAAATACAACAACACTCTGCTCACCGGCTACACCTTTGCTCCGGCCGGTACATCTGAGAAAGTTGACAACGTGTACACCTGGACCGGCGATGCGTCAGAGGTGACACTCACCAATGGCACTTCCACTTCAGGCCACTCAAAAATCGTGAGCATCGAGGTGGAATATGAATCGGCCGGCGAGGTATCGGTTTATCCCCCGGTGATCACTCTGGGTGCAAAAAACATGGTTACCATCACATGCCCCACTGAAGGCGCCGCAATCTATTACACCACCAACGGCACAACGCCCTCAATATCTTCAACCGTCTACAACGCTCCATTTGCTATAAGCGGCACAACCACCGTAAAAGCCGTTGCCATCAAAGATGGTAACTCAAGCGACATTACCACCAAGGAGCTCGCGCCCAACACCGTGAAGTCTCTTGCAGAGTTCCTCGCTCTGGCTTCCGCTTCGCCCGTCACCGTTGACGCTCCTCTCACTGCCGTATATCAGCAGGGCAACTATCTTTATGTAGTGGAAAACAACACCCCGCTGCTGCTTTACAGCGCCAATATGCCATCATACAAAAACGGCGACGTTATCCCCGCAGGTGTAACCGGCACATACAATCTCCGCTACAACAACCCCCAGATGAGCGTTGACGTTTCCACCCTCGGCACCGCCACCGCTGGCACTGCTGTAGAGCCTGAAGTGCTCACCGTTGAAGAAGTTGCCGAGTCATACCGCAACGTATACGTGGTGATGAAGAACGTAGAGCTTGAATATACATCAGCCACATCGGCCACTCTCACCGATGAAAACGGCGATAAGCTTGCTGTCTACAACAACAACTTCAAGATCGACCTCGCCAGTGGCCTATATGACCTCTATGGTTTCATCCAGTATTACAACGCCAATCCTCAGCTCATTCCTGTTAAAGCCGAGTCGCTCCGCGCATCCGTTGCCGCTCCAGTCGTGACACCCGAGCCGGGCACTGTTGATGCCGGCACTGTCATAAAGGCCACTTGTGACACCGAAGGCGCCACCATCCACTACACCACCGATGGCACTGACCCCGACGCAACATCAGCTGTTTTCCCCGCAGAAGGCATTGCAATAAACGAAGCCACCAACTTCCGCTTCATCGCCGTGAAAGACGGCATGAACGACTCGCCAGTAGTTGTTGCGGCATACACTATCACCGGCCAGGAGCCAGTGACAGAAGACGGCACATTCAATTTCCAGAATCCCTCGTCGCTTAACCCCGCACAAGGTGATCCAGGCTCTACCGGTCTCTACATCGAAGGCCTCACCTTCACCTCGGGCAATGCGTCTCTTGCTCTCGCTGATGTTGACGACTCCAACAACTCGCGCGCACGTCTGTGGACTCTCACTCAGGATCGCGGTATTGCTCTTCGCCTCTATGTCAACGACAAAGTCACCATTTCAGCTCTCAACGGCACCAAGATTGCAAAAATTACATTTGTCATTGCCCAGAATGCCACTTTCAAGCCCATCTTTGAGCAGGGCAATGGTGAATACTCCTCAACCAACAAAATCTGGACTGCCGGCAGCGCCGATGGCGTAGACAATGTAGTCTTCTCTGTGAGCGAGCGCTCTGACGTGTCTAAGATCATCGTTGAACTTCTCGACGGCGGCTCTGTAGGTATCGATGACATTACTGTTGACAACGACACCGATGCACCGGTTGTTTACTACAACCTCCAGGGTGTGCGCGTCAATGCCGACAACCTTACCCCCGGCCTCTACATCCGCAGCCAGGGCAACAAAGCAACCAAGGTGCTCGTGCGTTGATAATCGCATAAGCATTATTCCCCATAACACGCGGGGCGGAGATAACTGACTGCATCTCCGCCCCGCGATGCGTTTAAGAAAAATAACATCTGCTGTATGTATTATTATACTTCCTCCGGTCTCTTTACTCCGTTTTTTTGTTAATTTTGCAACCATAAAATCACAGAACCGAGCCTCAGAAATGAATACCCCTCAGATGCAGACACGAAACGACAGCGTCGTCATCATACCAATGTATAACGAGAAAGAGAACGCCGCTGCCATAATCGACGCGGTGATAGCTCTGAGCGAACCTGTCGACATACTTGTCATTGATGACAATTCGCCCGACGGCACTGCATCAATCGTCAAGGAGAAAATAGCCCAATACCCAGGCCGCATAAACCTGATAGAGCGCAGCGGCAAACTCGGACTCGGCACTGCATATATCCGCGGATTTGAGTGGGCTCTTGATGCCGGATATGAATATATCTGTGAAATGGATGCCGACTTCTCGCACAACCCGACCGATCTACTGCGATTGATTACCGCCTGTCGGGAAGGCGCCGACGTAGCAGTAGGTTCAAGATACGTGTCAGGCGTCAACGTGGTGAATTGGCCTATGGGGCGCGTGCTCATGTCGTATTACGCATCGGCCTATGTGCGACTTGTCACACGCATGCCTGTGCACGACACAACGGCAGGCTTTGTATGCTACCGCCGCCAAGTACTGCAAACAATCGAATTGCAGAAAGTGAAGTTCAAAGGCTACGCTTTCCAGATTGAGATGAAATTTACAGCGTTTAAATACGGTTTCAAAATCGTAGAAGTACCCATCATTTTTGTCAACCGCGTGCTCGGAACATCAAAAATGAACTCAAGCATCTTCGGCGAAGCCGTCTTCGGCGTCATCCGCCTGAAGTGGAACAGCTTCTTCAAAAAATACCAGCGCTAAAACCTGTGTTTTGAAGACTGATATGTTCAGAGTTGATATTGGGAAATATATCACTGCACAATAATATTTCATTAAAATGCGTGTCTTCGGCACGCATTTTTATCAAGTTACTGCCAATATAATCGTCTGAACATAGTTGTGTTAACTCTATATTTAACATTTATTAATCCACACCATGTTTTTCTCCCGAAACGCCCACAGCGTTTTTTACTAATTTTGCAATCTAATTAAAACTCAGACTCTAATGAGAGACTCATCTATAGTAACTATTATACACAATGCTTGCATCATCAATGCCACCGGGCGCATACACGGCTACGTGTGTGTCGATGCCGATGGCATTATTGCCGATGTGCAGCAGGGATCTCCTTCTGATGCCCTGCTTATAAAGGCAAGCCGCGTCATCGATGCCAATGGCGCATGGCTGCTGCCGGGTGTCATTGACGAGCATGTGCACTTCCGCGACCCCGGTCTCACCCGCAAGGCCGATGTCGCAACCGAAAGCCGCGCCGCTGCTGCTGGCGGTATCACTTCGGTAATGGATATGCCCAATACGGCTCCGCCGACAACATCAATAGAGGCATGGCAGGCAAAAATGCAACGATATGCTGATGCCTGCATCGTAAACTACGCCTGCTGGATAGGCGCCTCGGCTAATAATCTCGACCAATTGCTCGCGGCCGACTACACGCGTGTGCCGGGCGTGAAGATTTTCGCAGGGACATCAACCGGGAATATGGCTGTCGACGGTGATGATCTCTTCAAGCGTATATTCAGCGAAGTGCCTGCATTGAAGGCTGTCCATGCCGAAGACGACGCCGTAATTGCCGACAACACCGCCCGCATAATTGAGCAATACGGCTCGCCGGAGGCTGTCCCCGTCTATGAGCATCCGATTATCCGCTCGCGCAGAGCCTGCACAGAGTGTACCGACCGCCTTGTGAAGCTCCGCCAAGCCACAGATGCCAGGTTGCAGGTAATGCATATCTCCACTGCCGACGAACTGCAATACTTCACAGCAGAGGCACAGCGACCTCTTGCCGAAAAACGTCTGACCGCAGAGACTTGTGTGCAGTATCTTTGGTGGTGCGATGCCGACTATGAGCGCCTTGGAGCGCGCATCAAGTGCAATCCGGCCATCAAAGCCGACTCCGACCGGCTTGCCCTACTCGAGGCCGTGCGCGACGGCCGCATAGACGTCATCGCCACTGATCATGCGCCACATTTGTCCGACGACAAGCAGGGAGGCGCCCTCAAGGCCGCCTCAGGCATACCGCTAATACAGTTCTCATTGCCCATGATGCTTGAACTTGCGCGCCGTGGCTATTTCACTGTAGAGACTGTGGTTGAGAAAATGTGTCACGCTCCGGCTGTGATATTCGGCATAGAAGGCCGGGGAAGCATCGCTACGGGATGTCATGCCGACATGGTTCTCGTGTCGGCTGGCGACACAACATATATTGTTGAGCACGAAATGATTCAGAGCAAATGTGCCTGGTCGCCACTCGAAGGGACTGCTCTGCATCACCGCGTACTCGCCACATGGGTCAACGGCCGACAGGTGTGGAATGGCTCAGAGTGCACCGACTCCGGAGCTGCACAACCACTGCGCTTCACACCACGTCAATAATCATTACCACTAAACGCAATCATCAATCAACACACATGCGCACAGAAGAAGAAATAAGCGGTGTCACACTGCTTGGCAACACCGGTGTGAAATACCCCACGCAATATGCCCCCGAGGTGCTCGAGACATTCAAGAACAAGCATCCCGAGAACGAATATTTAGTGACATTCACATGTCCCGAGTTCACATCGCTTTGTCCCAAAACCGTCAGCCCGATTTTGCAAAAATAATCATCAACTACATACCGCGCGAACGCATGGTGGAGAGCAAGAGCCTCAAACTCTATCTCTTCTCCTTCCGCAATCATGGCGACTTCCACGAAGACTGCGTCAACATCATCATGAAAGACCTCGTGAAACTCATGAATCCCCGCTACCTCGAGGTCATCGGCCTGTTCACTCCCAGAGGAGGTATATCAATATATCCCTTTGCCAACTATGCCGACATAGAGCACGAACAACTACGCCGAGAGCGTCTGCTCGCCGCCTTCCGCAACGATTTCTGACAAACGCAAAAAACTCCGACATGAAAAAGACTGCACTGATGGTTCTCTCCGGCGGCATGGACTCCGTGACAAT
>CAZAME010000021.1:0-1843 GCA_964486445.1 uncultured Bacteroides sp.
AGCCGAGCGCATAAGGTCGTTTTTGCTGAATAGCTGACCGGGCTTCACACGCAACTCACGGCGTATAACCTTCTCATACAGTCGGTCGTTGCCGTTGATGACGACATTGTTAATGCGAGCCTGTGGACCCTCCATCATGCGCATTTCCAGGGTGATTGAGTCGCCGTTGATTTCGCGCTCGATGGGCACGAGGTTATAGAAGAGGTAACCGCGATCCATATAGAGGTTCGACACGGCATCGTCGTCTTCGTTGAGGCGCTTGTTGAGGCGCTTCTGGTTGTAGACGTCACCGCCCTTCATGTCAAGTACTTCAGACAGGAACTCAGAAGGATAGAGCGTGTTGCCCACCCACTCGATGTCCTTGATGTAGTATTTCTTGCCTTCTTCTATTGTGATGTAGACGTCAACGGTCTTGTCGTCGTATGGCACCACACTGTCGCTCACGATCTTAGCATCGCGATAACCCATCTCATTGTACTTCTGCAGGATGCGGTTGAGGTCGTCTTGATACTGCGACTCCTTGAACACGCGCGAGCGGAAGATCTTGCGCCAGTTGCCCTTCTCGTTGGTTTTCTTCATTGTGCCCTTGATCTTGTTGTCAGAGAGCACTTCGTTGCCTTCGAGATAGATTTTGTGTACTTTGATCTTGTCGTTTTTATTGACATGTATGTCTACAAAAACTTCGTTGGGATTTGAGAGGTCGTCAACAAGATCGATTTTTACGATAGCGTTGCCAAAGCCTTTGTTGGCATAGTAGTTGCGTATGATCTGCTCGGCGCGGTTTACGATATTCGGAGTTATCTGATTACCCTTCATCAGCTGCAGGCGCTCCTGCAGGTCGTCGCGTTCACCCTTTTTGATGTTGATATAGCGGACCTCGGATATGCGGGGCTGGGTGCGCAGGTCATAGATGAGCCACACCTTGTCGCCGTAGATTTTCTCAACCTTTATGCGGGCCTGGGCAAAAAGGCCCTGGCGCATGAGGCGCTTGGCTGCCGAGGTGATGTCGTTGCCGGGCACCTGGATGCGGTCGCCTACACGCAGACCGCTGTAGCCTATTATGACGAAATCTTCATAGTTGGGGGCACCCTCAACCTTTATGCCCGCCAGTTCGTAAGTGCGGGGCATGCCGTTGAAGAGCACTGGTGGATTGTAGATAGTGTCGGTTGGTGCTGTCGACTGTGCTGCTGCACGCGGAGCAAGGATACCTACAATAGCGGCTATGATGAATAATACTTTTACTCGCATAAAGGTGATATGTTGTGTATGTCGGTGGTGTAACGTGATTGGTCGGTGTTGATTGGTGGGGTGTGCAATGTGGACATCAGTCGGTCCCTGACTGCTGCGCCTCTATCTGCGCGCCAGTAAGACCGAAGCGCCGTTGTCGGCCCGCATAATCGGCGAGAGCCTTCGCAAAGTCTTCGGTCGAAAAATCGGGCCAATAGCGCGGTGTAACATATATCTCGCTGTAAGCTATCTGCCACAGCAGGAAGTTTGACACGCGATGGTCGCCCCCGGTGCGTATGAGCAGGTCGGGGTCGGGGTATGCGGCGGTTGCCATATTGGCGGTTAGCACTTCGGGGGTGATGTCGTCGACAGACAACTCGCCGTCTCTCACCTGCCGGGCGACTTTGCGGGCTGCCTCAGTGATTTCCCAGCGCGAAGAATAGCTGATAGCAAGGATGAGAGTCAGGCCCGTGCAATGCGATGTTGCCTCAATGCAGCCATATAGACGCTTCAGAGGCTCGTCGGGTATGCGCGAGGTATCGCCGATAAGCTGCAGGCGCACATTGTTGCGTATCAGGTCGGGGGTCTCGCGCTCGATAGCGATTACTGTCTGATG
>CAZAME010000021.1:1853-15152 GCA_964486445.1 uncultured Bacteroides sp.
GAGTATCGACACTTCCTGCGGAGGGCGATTCCAGTTTTCGGTCGAGAATGCATAGAGAGTGAGGAAGCTCACACCACTGCGCGAGGCAGCCTCGGTGATGCGGCGCACCGTGTTGACGCCCTCGACGTGTCCGGCCGAGCGCTCCATACCTCTTTCCACTGCCCACCGGCCGTTGCCATCCATAATGATGGCAACATGACGGGGCACTGCCTGCTGTGATATGTCGCTTTTATTCTGTGTCACTCTTTTCTCAGTTTCTGTTATCTGTGTCTCCGATCAGGGCGCGGGGTGTTGATCAATCTACATAATGGCAGGTAGAACAACGCCGCGAAAATTCATAGGTGATACCTATTGTGAACTGCGACACCCAATCGGTGTTTTTTATAAACGAACTCTTTATGCCGGCAAGGTCGGCGATATTACGGCCATCGACGTGGTCGCCGAAGACCTTGGTCATCGTGAACTCAGCCATGAGATTGAGCCGCGGGCGCAGCTTCACTTTCAAGCCAAGCCCCATAGGCAACGACGGTGCGACTGATGTATAGCCATCGCAGACCGATAATGTGGCTCCGACTCCGGCGGTGAGATATGGTGTCCACCGGCGCAACTTTTTGTAGGTTTCGCCGATGCCGTAAGCAAAGAAGTTGAACTCATAGCGCACCGACAGGTCATAGAACCGGGCCGAGAAGCTATATTCGGCGTCATCGGGGAGAGCACTGCCGACATCGGCGGTATTTCCGCTGAGTGAGCCGGTGGCAAAGACTGCCCTGAAAGCCATGCGCGAGTTTGGCATATACCGCCCTGACAGCTGGGCGTCAAAGCCCAGATGCTTCGTGAGCGAATTGTTGGCGTCGCCAAGATATCCGCTCAAGCCCAAGGAGAGGCCCACGTCGTAGCGATACGAGTCGTCATCGACGTTCTGAGCCGACGCTTTTACAGCGACGGTCAACGCCGAGAACAACAGGAACGCTATGAGTGATTTGAGTTTCATGCCTGATGACACCTGACTTTTTTCAGCCTGTTTATGTGATTACTGCAGAGGTTTGAAGGTGAGGCGGTTGAGCACTCCACGCCAAACTGAGTCGAGCAACTCACCGCTACCGTCAACACCACCGAAAAGGTAGATATACGGGCAATCCCAGCTATCGATGGGCTTCACGGCGCGCGAAGCCGGCGCCGGCATCACCATATAATAAGGAGGTAACTTGCGCGAGGGCACTGCAACCCATCCTGCGGCTCCGCTGCGAGCTTGGAGTGTGGAGTCAAAGACGAGAGCCTGAGCATCGGCAAACGACGGCACCGCGGCCGGCAATTGCATAAGTTCCGACGCCTCGCGCCACACAAGGCCCATATTGTAAGAGATGTAAACAGTGCGCGACAACACGCCGTCGGCCTTGCGGCCACCCATGGCAATAAGCACTTCATAGCCGGTGACCGACCAGTTGTTGGTGTTGGTGAGATAACTGTGATATGGGAAAACAGTTACGTCGGCAAGGCCTGCGGGTAGTCCTGTAGCCGACACTTTTTGCCACATCTTGCCATCATAGCCCCATGTGTCGGCCACATAAGAGCCGTCGGCAGCAACACCGCCGAGCACATAAAGCTGCGGAGCCGAGCCCCACTTGGTCTCAAACACCATGGGCTGCGATGTGCCATCAACCGGGAAGTCCTTATTCACTGTCACCGCTGTTGTAGCTGGATATGTGACATGTGTGTATGCGTCGCCGTCTTTGGCAACACCAAGGAGTTGCTTGCCATAACCACCGATCACAGAGTGCCAGGTGGTGCCGGTGGCCGACCAGCTGATGCCGTCGGCCGAGGTGTAGAGAGCGCCCTTGTCGTCGAGAATATACAAGGCTTCGGTAGTGGCAGCCAATGAGGCGACATCAGGTGTGAAGCCGAAACCTACTGCTGTTTTCTCCCACGAATTTCTGTCGGCGGGATTCGCCGACACAGCCATGCAACCCGAAGCAGCGCCGTCGGTGGTGAGGCAATATGCGTTGCCGCCGAATAGCACCGTGCGCTGGGCCTTGGGAGCATTGATGTCTGTGGGCAGGGAGGTGTAGGCGAGCGAACCCCAGCAAAGCGAGTCGGGCTTCACGTTGTGCACGTTGACTTTGATGGTGTATGTGCGCTCGGTCTCTCCGTTTCCGGCCACGATCTTAAATTTCACAGGGCCGTTGGAGAAGTCTATGCTGTCGGTTGAGTGGTGCAGATAGTCTACAACAGAGTCGGGCTTGCCGGGGCGCGGATACGACAACTCAGCCGATGAAGCCGCTGAGAATGTGATGTTGGCCACCAGCTTGTCGACACGGGTGCCGTAGGGCAGCGAATCGGCATTGAATATCTCGGCCGACTTGAGGTCTATAGAGAAATAAACCGAGTCGAGCGACACGAGCACCGAGTCGTCGCGGTTGAGCGAGAAGGCGGTCACCTGGGTCGACGATGAGAGGATAGACTCTGTGTACATCTCTGAGTCGCTGTCGCTGTTGCAGGCGATAAAGCCCACCATCAGGCCGGCAGCACCGAGTGTCATTGCAAGTTTCTTAAACATCTGTAGCGTATATAGTGCTTGTTAGAGCGTATGGTTGCGTGCCCCGCAACAGAGCGGGACACGATTTCAAACTGCAAATTTAAGACTTACTCCTATAATCGGCAACGTCTTAATGTGATTTAGGCTAAAAAGGCCGATTTTTATAGGTTTTTAACGTCGACAAGAGGGTTGTTTGCATAGATTTCTATGACATTTCCGTCGATACAAGTCACGCCTGCGAGTGCACCGGCAGGGTGCCCGGCAACGCGTGCCGAGGGTGAGCCGACGCGCATATTTATGTTGGTTTCCACCCTGGCGGCATCCCACAAACCACTCCGAAGAAAGACACTGAGCATGGTAGCGCCACCCTCCACCATCAGCGAGGTTATGCCTCGGCCGTATAGCTCTGCAAGCAATGTTGTTATCTCATCTTCGCCTGGAGTCAGCGGGAGTTGCATCAATGCAGAAGGCAGATCGGGGCGCGGTGTTCCGCAAGTGAAATAGAGTGCCTCGGCAAGCCCCTCTGTCCTAAAGAAACGATGGTCGGCACTGATGCGGCCGCGGCGGTCGACAGTAATGCGCCGAGGGGTGTCGCCCATAGGCCACAGGCGTGTGTCAAGCAGTGGATTATCGGCGATAACTGTGCCCGAGCCCACAAGAATGGCTCCGTAACGGCTGCGCAGACGGTGCACTGCCTGAGCCGACAGCGGGGTGGATATCTGCAAACGCTTGCCCGGCACTCCGATGCAGCCGTCGGCGGTCTGCGCCCACTTCAGCAGCACGAAGGGGCGGCGGCATCTGTGAGCGGTGAAGAACTTAACGTTTAGGCGCTCGCTCTCCTCGGCCAGCACACCGGTGGTGACCTCACAACCGGCAGCACGCAACATGGCTATTCCACGGCCACTCACCTTCTCAAAGGGGTCTGTGGCTGCCACTACCACCCGAGGGATGCGTTTCTCTATCAACAGAGCAGCGCAAGGCGGAGTCTTGCCGTAGTGCGAACAGGGCTCGAGAGTTACATACATTGTAGACCGACTCAATAACGCCTCATCGGCAGGCGCCACCGATGCCACAGCATTGACCTCGGCATGTCCTTGACCATAGCGGCGATGCCACCCCTCGCCAATTATGCGGCCATCGGGGGCCACTATCACCGCTCCAACCATGGGGTTGCTGCCTGTTGTGCCTGCACCGAGGGCCGCGAGCTGCAGTGCGCGGCGCATATAGCGTATATCTATATCCATTATCTTATTATTCTTGTTTATGGCTTACTGTGCAAAGATACTAATTTGTTGCCGCCCGATTTTGATATTGTCGCTTAAATAATGTAATTTTGGGGTGTCTCAACACAGCGACACACATTATCACACAAAGCAATGAGAAAACTACTACTTGCCGCCCTGCTGATTGGCCCGGCAACTTATATGGCCGAAGCCTCAACTCCACCCGAGCCTGCGAGGGCCGAGTGGAGCGTGCAGCTCACCGGCAATGCCTCGTCGGGCGACTTCGCCCCCTACTTCATAGGCTCTAACAACTACGACCTCACAACAGCCAAGGGCAACGCCCTGACCGTGGCACGCCTGCGCCGCACGATGACCGACAGTTGCCGCTGGGACTTCGGCTACGGTGTAGAGCTCTCGGCCGGCTATTCATCGAAAGCCGATTACAGACTATACGACGAAGCATCAGGGCTGTTCGGCACACATGCCCTTGGCCCCGACGCAGTGCGTCTGCGCCAACTATACGCCGAGGCCCGCTACCGGTCATTGTTCATCACTGTCGGGCAGAAGCAGTGGTCGTCACCAGTGGTGAACGCCGCTCTGTCATCGGGCGACTTCATCGAGGGCTGCAACGCCATGCCGGTGCCGCAGGTGCGCATAGGCTTCAACGACTTCCAGAATATTCCATATACCCGCGGATTTCTGCAGGTGGAGGGTTGCGTGTCTTTCGGCAAGTTCACCGACAACAGCTATCTGCGCGACCACTTCAACCACTACGACGGCCATATCTGCGAAGGATCCTACTACCACTATAAACGCCTATACTTCCGCACACGCCCCACCGAGCGCTTCTCGCTCACCTTTGGCGCGCAGTCGGCGGCGCAGTTCGGCGGCTACACCACCGAGTATCACCTCGGGGAGCCTATCGTGTATCAAAACCACCCCGTGAAATTCAAGACCGTGATGGAGGTGCTCTTCCCGCCGCTGGGTTATGGCGGGGAAGCCTACTTCACAGGCAACACCCTGGGCAGCTTCGACTTCCGCGGGCGCTACCGTCTGCGTGGCGGCGACGAAATCATAGCCTACCTGCTGTGGCCCTGGGAAGACGGATCGGGCTGCGGTAAGCTCAACGGCTTCGACGGCGTCTGGGGCCTGGAATGGCGCCCGGCCAACCGCGAGGGATTCGTCACCGGCGCCGTGCTCGAGTATATCGACTTCCGCAATCAGGGCGGACCCATCCACTGGGCCCCCCATGATCATCAGGGCACTACCCTCACCGACATGGCATCGGGCAACGACGACTACTACAACAACGTCACCTACAACGGCTATGCCAACTATGGCATGTCGATGGGCACCCCGTTCATCATGTCGCCGATATATAACACCAACGGCTCAATGACCTTCCTGCACAACCGTGCGCAGGGCATGCACGCCGCCCTCTCGGGCAAGCTCGCCGCCCGCTGGGGCTACACCGCCAAGTTCTCTTACCAAAAAGCCTGGGGCAGCGGTTATATACCCGTGGCCCATGCGCTCACCTGCACTTCGGCCATGCTTGAAGCGCGCTACGACGCCGCAGCGCTCCTGCCCGGGCTCGACGTGCGCGCTGTCGTAGCCATCGATCGCGGCAGTCTGCGCGGCAACAACTTCGGCGCCCTGCTGTCGCTCACCTACACCGGCAGTCTTAAATTCTGACATTACCACACACTAAAAGCATACCTACCCAAAATGCGACTTATAACAAGAATCGCCATAATACTCACCCTGCTCATCAGCGCAGGCAGCTGCACACAAAACGACGGCATGATAGGCTCATGGTTCGGCACCTGGGCACTCGACGAGATACTCATTGACGGTGTTGCCGACGCTGACTACACCGAAGGAAGCACATTTTTCAGTTTCCAGTCATCGGTCGTGCGCGTGTGCCGCATGGACTCCGAAGTCACTCTCGAAGACCGCTATGGCACATGGGAGAGCAAAGATGGCTACCTCACGCTCGACTTCAGCTATCACGACGACTTTGAGGCCCCCGGGACATCGCGCTATGCCTCGCCCGAGTGGATATACCTCACCGAGCCGGTAACGCGTCTGCAGATGGAAGTCAAGACCTCTCGCCGCATGACTCTGCGCAACGGCAACTACACTTATATCTTACGCAAGACTTGGTGATAAAAATAGCACAAAAATAGCCTCGATTGAACGCTTTAGCGGTTTAATCAAGGCTTTATAGTGTAACCTATGCAGCGGCTCTACGCTGTTGCTACCGCAGCAACATAACTTACAATCCCCATCAAAGAAGAGGCAGAATGAACTGAAAAGCGTATTTTCTTATTATCAACATCATAAGTTGATAATATAACAATATCATGAGCCGGAGACGACGGATCACAATTATCCTGATATCCTTTAATCTTTGACATAAAGCCATCAAGCATCACATCGTCGCTCTCATATATATCACTTGCCTTAGCCTTGAGTATCTGATAGTCAGGAGAAGCCATTATACTCTTTACAATCTCCTTATAAGCAGCTTCATCAAGATTATTAGGGCAAATACTCCATGCTCTACGTATCTTATACTGACATTGATCGGGGGCCGCTTTCAGATTCCTTATAATTACCACTGTCGGGAATTTCAATATATCAGACACGCGAAATCCTTTTTTGGCAAATACGACATCCCCGGTAAGAATATCGCAAAATTGCATCGAATCTCCCTGCACAAGATAAGAATCAAATTCAGCAGTTGGCAGTTGGTGCCCATAAGAATCCCGGAATAGATTGTATTTTGGCGATACACATTCCTTTTGTCTCGGTATATCTTTATAGTGCGAGCCGGCAGAGACAGTATTCATCGGGCCTCTAGCAAGGCCTTTTTGAATCGCCTTCACATTCTCTTCAGTGCGGGTCTCACCCCATATATAAATGGCTATGAATAGTAATATCACTATTATTCCAGCCCATAGTATTATTTCCATATCTTCCATTATATTTTTCTTATTCTATATTCCTCGGCATAATAAGGCATGTCAGCGTCTTCGATAATCGAAGGGATTCGACAAACTATACATTTAAGCCAAGCTGCAGTAAACATCACCACAAACATAAGCCAATCAAGATGACTTACAAAATATATGACAACGACTACTAATGTTAACGCCATATTAAAGAAGATGTTTCTTATAAATCCAAAATCTTTAAGATGGACAGCTCTATCATAATTTACAGCTATTATGTCCCACCATATTAGGCCTCCTTCAAACATAAAGGTACAATAAATTATCAAGAAGCAACATATTTTCTGATACTGCTCAGCGATACCTTTAGACCATCCGGCATAGCAACTCAAAAATAATGCACCAAGCCATAATACGCTATGCATAAACGGAATCAACCGCCTATGATATAATTGGTTCTGTTCTTCCGGGCTTCTATTAGCTCTACTCATCACAAATTAATGTTAATTATTTGACGCCCATTATCTCCAACATGGAAATCATCATTAACGCAATTAGTCGCAAAGGTAAGTATATTTTTCGACATTACCAAACATAAATCATGCAGTATGAGCCATATAGCATTTCAAAGATATTAAATGGCGATGTTATCCCAATCGCACACTACGACCTCCCATAAAAATCGCCCTCGGCTTGTTGGTGGAAAAGCCGGGGGCGATTTGTGTGTTGGGTATTATGTATTAAATTCTTAATTCATTACCGGTCGAATCGGCAAGGCATCGCTGCCTGTTAATGGGTCAGTCGTTTTTACTCTACCAAATAAAGTAGTATATTCGAAGTTGCTAACCTGATTATTAGCCGCATTAAAATCAAGTCCAAGATTTATATTTTCAGGATCGCAAATCCAATATATAGCTCCTATATTATCGGGTAGTCGATATGCCAAGGGGCGATAATCATTTACAGGGGTTTTATGTGTATTGCCTTTAGAACCGGCAGCTTGCGGATTATCATCTCCACCAAGTCGACCGGTAACGTCGCCATAGTTAAGCAACCCATAACCTTTTCTAGGTGAAAGTTTACCGTCTGTGATGCCATATTCAATATGAATTCTGCGGGCATGCCCACTGGCGCCAAAGGGAAAGAATATATTGTCGCCATGGCCGAGGCAATAAACCACGGCTCCCTGCACACCCTTAGGACTCGGAGTGCCGTGATTATCGACATCTCGATAATTGGTAGCCTCAGTTGTATTAAGCACTCCTCTTGCGCCATCACCATATACAACTCCAAAGGCTATTTGCACGTCATTATTATCAAGAAGATCTTTTCTAACCTCTTCATACGTCGGCAGCCGATATCCGTTCTTAGTTAACACATTATTTTCCATGAACATTTTGTCGTATGCAATATTATTACTATTGGTACGGAAAATATTCTCCCAGGTCCATTTACGGGTACTATATGCGGGCGGCGGGTTAATTATAATATATTCATCATCAGGCAAAGGATTTGCACCGCCATGAGCAAATCTGCTACCGGCCGGGTCATTCTTATCCTCGTTGCGATAGTTATTCGCCTCAGCAATAGGATAGCGGGTGTTGCCATTGTAGCGGAAGAAACTGCCTACCGATAATGGCGATTTTGTAAGTTCTGTGTCAGAGTAAACGTTATAAGCCAGCCACTTAAGACCACCAGATGAGAACTGCACCGGGCCATAGCCCTGGCGCACAATAATCTTATGCACACACTGATTGTTGTTGTAGCGCACGGTGATGATAGCTCCTATAGCCTGATCTTTGCCAACAATGCGGTTAGGGGTATATGTAAACGTAACCTCTGTTTCTGTCTTACCGGTAATGCGGTTTCCCTCTCCGCTCACGATCTGTGTGCCTTTGGTAAGTCTGACAAGACCATAAGGGTCTCGCTCAATTTCTGCACTCCATGGGCCATGAGAGACTATTGGCAAGTATTTAATATCCCCCATAGGTCTCACAATCGAAGACATTAGCTGCACCTTAAAAGGCTCACGATTGTCATGCTTGCGATATATGGCACGCGGATTGTCAATACGCGGCACCTGCATCACAGTGGTGTAGCACGTATCCTGATAAGGAGGATACATAGCAGCCTGCGACTCATCGAGAGGAACGAAATACATAACAGTGCGCACGTATGCCTTACGCGAATGTTCGTAATAAGGATTACCACCGGTGTACACAGCCCAGTTGACTCCAAGTGACTTAGGTCTGGTATAAATAGGGACAGACACCGCATAGTTGCGCTCATGGCTACGCTTGTTTATCTCAAGATGCACTGAGTATGTGCCATCAAGCTCAGATCCAAGAACTTTGCCCGACTCAGGGGTATCTTCCTGAGGGAACTCATTCCCGGCAACTCCGGGATGTCCAAGTTCACGGTAGCCGTCTGAACCTTCGGTATCACCTTCTTTTGCTGTAAAATAATACGATCTGGCGTTATCTACAAGATTTCTGACGCCTTTCTGACTTGCCTCTTCTTCAAAGTCATAAGATCTTGCATCGACTTTGCGAAGAGATAAAAAGCCAAACTCACAATTTGGATGATTAATTTTGCGATCCGGATCTCCATCTTCTGTATCAAACATAGCCCCCGTATAGTACGGTCCTCCCTCATATGTCTCTTTGTCTGGATTGAACTGCAATCTCCAGGCCTTCTTATTATAATAATCATATCCGCGTTCATCTGTATCCTCAGCGTTATCGGGGCGCCATTCGTTCTGCAAAATCCATGCTTTAACTTGAACAAGCTTATAACCCGGTCGAGGAGTACTGCGCACGGTGTAGGAGTGAGGCTGATTATAGAAGTAGGACACGTAGGCAGTGTCGGGAGCGACAGAGCCGGGCTTGGCCTCTTCCTGATAGTCGATATGCCAGTCGTAGTCGTTGGCATAGCCCTTGAACTGCAGGGTGAGTTTATAGTGGCGGTTACGGGCGGCGTTGTAATCGGTCTCGGTGTCCTGACCGAGCATGAAGCGATAGCGTATCGGGCCACGGCCGGGGCGCACAGAGTCTTCTGAAACATAGTAACCTTCGACCTCTACGTATGTGCCATAGGGCTTCTCGTCTTTCCAGCCTGTGCCTGGCTTGGTCTGGTCGGGCTCGGGGAAGTCAATCTCAAGGTCATCATCGGCATCCTGCTTTTTCGACTTACCCTCATGCTGCATATTCTCATAGAAGTAAAGAGCCTCTACGTTCTCGCCGTGCTCGTATGCCAGGCGCTTCTTGGCGGTGTTATATGTTTGCTCGTCGGGCAGACCGTTTTTATCGCTGTTGTAGCCATAGATAGAGTCGCCGGCGGTGAGCTCCTTCCACTTGCGGAAGTGAGACTTGGCATCAGAGAAAAGATCGTTTTCTGAGGCGCCGCCAAAGTAGAGAGTCTCACCGTCGAGCAGCTTATCTGAAATGCCACGGCCTTTCTCACCGGGAGTGTTGTCGCGGCCGATATAAGCTTCTTCGGGTATGTCGCGGATGCTCACCGAGCGCAGATAGATGTAGATATTCTCCTTGAGCAGACGGGTGTCGAAAGCCACAGTGACTTTTGAAGCCACACGCTTTATCCACGCCTTGAGCTGAGTGTTCTTGGCATTGACAGTAACCATGTCGGGGGCACGGTGATCCTTGGCACTGTTGGTGCGCGAGAAGTAGCCCATCATCTGGTTATTGCGGGTGACATCGTTGGTCCACGTCACCGAGTGCTCAAGCAGCTTGTCGACAGTGTCGTAGTTTGACACATCGCCCCACTCCGAGTCGATGTCGATGTTTGCGACAACGTAGATGTAGTAGCGGCCGAAAGGTATGGGAGTAGTGAACGTGGCGCGGGCAGTGTTGGTCTCGGCTGAGACTGTACCCTCAGCCTCACCCATGGGGCGGCTGTTGTTATCGTTAACCACACTGAACTTATCGATTTTGTCGCAGGCTATAAGCTCTTCTTCAGCGTTATAGCGGAGCATGTAGAGAGTCTTGATCTGGCGGATAGCGTCGCCCGAAGCACGCGAACCCAGCTCCGTGTCACCGAAGGGCACGAAGCTTACAGTAGCATCAACAAGTGCTTCGCCCTCGCCTATCACAAAATCGTCGACAGGGAAATCGTCCCTGCAAGCCGTGAGCGACAGGAGCACAAGTGTAAATATGTAGGGTAATATATATTTAATCTTACGCATTTTCAGAGATTATTCTAAAGTTGGTTTGCACAAGTCTTATGGTGCAGGATAGGGATTTGATATCGTCGGATCGTCCTCTCTCGTGGGGATATCCTTATACCATACATTCAGATAACTGGCGAAATAGTATGAAGTGCCTGTAGGCTCAAATTTATTGTTGCCTTTGTCCTTGAGTTCAATGTAGATGACATAGCCCGGCTCATTGTGAGAGAAGACTGTCCTGACGTAGGTCTTGCGGTCGGGGGCGAGCTGCACCTTGCGCAGGGGGTCGTAGTAGAAGTAGACTACATTTCCGCGGCCGGGGAAGCTTGTCTGCACAATCTGATAACCGGTGGTAGGGTCGATAGTCTTTTTCGGGTCGTCGACCTTGGTGGCCTGGTCGGGAGCAAGGCAATGGCCGGTCTTGGGATTGTGATAATACATTACAGTTGAATCGGCGGAGTTAATCACCGGCTCAAAGTTTGACAAATCATCGTCATCCACGGGAGGCAGCAGACCAAAGTCGGGGTTGAGGTTGGTCTCGGCGTAGGGAACCACCACAACTTCAATGTCAATATCGCGGGTGCGCTTGAGGCTATAGCGATACCAGTAGTTGCGGCGCAAGTCGAAGGCATCGCCTTCCTTGCTGCCGGCCGGAGGATTCTGATAGTATTTAAAATCGACGTAGTGCGAAGACCCGTCGTGATAGGTGACAAAGAGTCGCGATTTCTCATTATCATTGCGGCCGACGTTGCGATACTCTGGCACATAGCACACAAAGCTGCCATCGGCAGTCTGAGAGAAAGTGAGCGGTGTTGCCGACTCGCTGCCGGCGGGAATGGTGAGCGACGAGTTATAGTCGGCATCGTAGGAGCCCTTGACATAGTCATCCTGATGATTTACACCGGCGGGGGCCATGTTGTAGCGGGCATTAAAGCGGGTGAGCTGCACGCTTTCTATCTCGTCGTCGGTTGAGGGGTCATCGAAAACCTCCACTTTGGCAAGGGCTCGCAGCAGATGGAGCTTGGCGGGGAGCTGAACAAGCGATTTGGGATGAAGCTCAACGCCGTCGAACTGCACAATGCCAAACATGGGTATGCGCGAATCGGCCGTGAGCACGGCGGGCCATGCCGACATATAATCGGCTACAGAAGACTGCGACTCAACGATGTCGGTGAGAGTGCTCGAGCCGGGCACAAGGTCGGAGGGATAGCTGCCGTACCAGTTGGCGAGCATAAGCAGTTTGAAGCTACCCTTGTTGTAGATGCTGTAGAAAGCGCTGTTTACCTCGAAACGCATTTCATAGGTCTTTGAACCCGGAGTGGCGCTCACAGGGAGGATGTCGGCTTCGGTGACCTCGGTGATGAGACAGTCGGAGGTGTCGAGCAGATAAATGCGCAGGTCGGGAGTGTCGCCCGCAAGATGAATATAATTTTCATATCCTTGACCGCGATCATAGTCTCCCTCGGGTGTAGCGCGGCCAAGATCACCGACGGCATCGCCGAGTTTTATGTAGAGGCCGAGCTCACAGGCGCCGTTGATGTCGCCCTCATCGCCACCCACCTCTGGCGCGTCTGCCGATGAGCAGGCAGCCATACCCGACAGCAGGGCCACCGCAGCAGCGATGCCCACGAGTCGCGAGGTAATATGTCGAAGTAATTCGGTCATTGACAAGTTTGATAGGTTGATGTGTGTGTAGATTATAGAGTGTAGATCAAGATTTATATCATTATTATAGAATTTATATCCTTATAGATTGGTGTCCTGAAGCACGACTTTCCAGGAATTAATCATGACGTAGGTGTTTATCCAGTCGTTCTTCTCGTCGAGGAAGAAGACCATGTCGTATTTGTCCTGACGGTCGAGATAATCCTGGTCTTCGAGGTTGCCATAGTGACCCTTGACAAGCAGGGAGTAGTCGATGACAGGGAGCGACAGCACCTTCTCGCCCTTCTTGTTGGTGATGGTGACGGTGGTGTTCTGCCCTTTGACAAGGCGGCCGGTGGTGAACTGAGCCACACAGGTGCTGACCTGAGTGATGGCGCGCGCCTGAGATTCGTTGCCGGTATCAACGCCAGCCGAACCCTGCATAAGTGTGTGAGGGCGATAGGTGATGTGCTCGTCGGGAAGCAAAGAGTTGTCCCACTCCATCAGGCCGTTGTTATCGGTGATGGTGAATGTGAAGTCGTCTTTGTCGATCGGTTTGCCCGACAGGTTCTGGAGCACGATATTGATGTGATTGGTGTCTTTGACGAGTTCCACAGTGTGGATGTGGGTGCCTTCTTCGTCGGTGAAGTGCTCTTTGTCGACATGTCCGTGGTAGAGGCGGTTGAGCAACTTATTGGAGAAAGCGCCGTTTTCGTCGTGGTCGCGCAGCAGGGTGCACTGCAGATGAGTGTAGTGCGAGCC
>CAZAME010000021.1:15162-24456 GCA_964486445.1 uncultured Bacteroides sp.
GGGCGCCGGGGCCTTCGCCACACCAGGCCAGAAGCTTGTAGTCGCCGGGGGCCACGGGCACATCCATCAGATAGCCGTCGGAGCGCACCTCCTCGCCTGTCTCGGTCTTCTGCCACACTATATTGCCGGTAGCAGAGTCAATGACATAGAGAGTGACAACGTTGACCTCCTTTGAGAAAGCATCGGCAAAGTTGAGGTTGCGGTCAAAGACAAACTTCACCTTGTGGTGAGGATCGCAATCGCCTTCCTCGTCATACATGAGACCGTTGCACGATGTGAGCGACAGAGCGCCGGCAATCGCGCAGGCCATGCAGGCTGCTATGTTGGTGATGTATTTCTTGAGCTTCATCGCTTATATTGTGTGATTGGCTTAATCTGTTTTTATATATTGTGGAGCCGGGGGATGGCCGACTCTCGGGATTGTCGGTTATAAGAAAGAGGTGAGAGGGTTGCGTGGATTTTGTGATAAGCACCTTGTGCCGCCGCACAAGAGCTCTGATGGTTTATCGGGGAGAGAAAAGAGAGAAGAAAATCCCGGAGCCGGCCGGGGCAAGCCCCGGGATTTTCTGGATATGTTTAACAAGTTACGCGCATGCGTAGCGAGTATTAGAGCTCAACGCCCTGGTTAACAACCTTCCAAGAGAGAACGTTGATAGTAGCGGCGAGGTAGTAGTATTCATCTTCTTTAGAGGGGATGAGGTCTTCACCCTTGATTTCGCCGCTACCGGGGTTAAACACGCCGTGGCCGAGCTTCTCGAGCTTGGTGATGGTGAGAACATACCAGTGGTTGCGGACAACGCCATAGTAGCCTTCGGCATCAGTTGTAGCAGTTGCGGTAGCGCCAAGGTGCTGAACGGGGATGGTGTAGAACATCTTGCCATCCTTGAAGCCTTCGGCATTGTAAGCCTTCAGATCCACATTGATAGCAGCAAGAGCATCGGCAACAGAAACTACGTCGTATACAGCCTTATTGTCTTTAATAGTCTTTTTATAGAGCTTGCCGTCAAGAGAATAGGGCTTGCCTTTCTCAACATCATTCTCACCGGGAAGAGTGATTTCAGAAGCCTGAGCATACACGCTACCGGTTGTGTTGTCGCCTGCTGATTCGAGAGCGAGGGTGATGTTGTTAAGACCGAGCTGGGTGTAGTGTGAGTAAGCAGTCTCTTCGGTCACACCGTCGCCCTTGTTTGTGGTAGCATCTTCCTTCTTGTCGAGGAAGTAGTATTCAAACTTAACATTTGCGTTGAGAGAGTTGATGGTGTAGGCGAAGAAGTCTTTCTTGAGATAAAGAACACCGTGGTAGCGAACGAGGTCGCCGACAGCCTTGCCATCCTTGCCTACGATCTCAGCGCCAACGAGAACTGCGGTGGGGTTGCCGAGCTGTGTAGAGAAAGCAGCAGTGTTGGTGTGCTCGTTGCAGTAAGCGACGTCAGCATTAACCTCGCGGTCAAGGTCGGCCCATGTAGCGGTGTTCAGGTCAGGAGTAGCCTTGCCGTATTCTACACCCTTGCCCCAATAGCTACGGAAGTTGGTGGCATCGTTCCAGTTGGTGAAGATATCAGCAACTGTGTTGTTGGCGAACCAATCGTTGAGGTTCTTTGAAATATAGCTCTTCTTTGCGGTCGAAGACAGGCCGAAGTTGGTGAAGCGCACATAGAGCTGGGTTGTACCAACTGAAGAACCATCATTAAGTTCACCGGCAACAGTTGCGGTGAGAGGATAGATGATTGTAGAGCCATCAGTGGCAGTTTCACCCACGAGCTTAGTTGCATCGGTCTTAAGTTCAACCTTAGCAGCAAGACGCTCAACATAGATGTTGACAACCTTCGTAGGAGCAGCCACAACAGGTTCCGTCGAGAAGTTATCGGGAGTAATCTTGGTTGCGTAGTAGTACTTGTTGTCGTGGTTAGCGTCATCGCCGTAGTAGCTTGAGGTAGACATCACGAAAAGTGATTCGTCGCCATCCTTTGTGAAATACTGCAGATCCTGGGCAGCGGCTTCCATTTTTGCTGCAGTCTCAGCCATAGTGCTGGCGGGGGTGAAGTCGGGGGCATTGAGCACTGTAATAACATAAGAAGGATAGTCAGTGCCGGTGAGGTTATCGAGGATAACAACAGTGTTGCTCTTGAACTCGACATTATTATCCTTAACAGCATTGCCGTCATTCCAGGGCTTAGCCTGAGCTACGTAAACGCCATTATCATCGAAGAAAAAGAACTGAGCTGAAGTGATTTTCTGTTCTTTTTCAGTACCATACGCAAATTTGCCATCGGTGGTAGAGCGGCCGCCCATAGAGGCAGAGCGAAGGTTGATTGTCATGTAGGCGGGTTCGCCGGGCACATGATTGACGTCACCACCGTTGTTGGCGGGCTCGTCGTTGGAGCAGCTGAACATCATAAGACCTGCAGCTACACCGAGGAAGAGTTGTGAAAACTTTTTCATTGAAAATTTAATTAATTGGTTTTATAAAATGATTTTTCTGATTGATAAATTAATAAAAGGAGATTGGTTGTGTTTAAGCTTTGTCTGAGATATTACAGATAGGGGTTTAAAGATTAATATTAATAGACATAATGTTATATCGCGGATTAGAGAGAATTATTGTATAAGAATCAAAGGTGAATCATTTGTATTCTCAAGGAGCTTGCGCACCGACTCGGCTGCAGCAGGAGCATCGGCCACTTTGAGGCGGGCAGCGCGGTTGAAGAAACCGAGCGCATCGTCGTAGTTGCCGGTGAGGGCTTCGAGAACACCGTTGGCGTAGACCACGGTGGGGTCTTCGGCATCACACTTAGACATATATACACGTGCCTGGTCAAACTCGCCGCGGCGCATGGCTGTGTTGGCGGCGTTGAGATTAGCCACGGGGTCGTTGGGATACAGGCGCACTGCAATCTCAAACACCTCGTTGTAATCGGGCGACCCTGGCTCCATGGTCTGGGCGGCGCGGTAGAGCTCAGAGAGCGAGAGTTTTGCAGGATCGGTCTTGAGCACTTCGAGGATCTCTTCGATAGAGGTGAACGAGCGGATATAATAGTCGATCTTGTAGTCGGAGTGACGCAGACCGGGATATACGGTGGCGAGCAGGAAGGCATATTCCTGAGGATATGTGCGCTTGATCTTCAGGTCTTTTGCATCGGGCTCGAGGTCAGAGTCGATAATCTCGAGAATGCCGTCGCGGTTTACGAGGGTAGACTTGTCGACGTATTCGCGCAGACCCTCCCAGTCTTCTGACTCGTATGAAGTCTTGATGAAGTCGGGGGCGAAGTTATATAGCTTCTCCACGTAGTTTTTGAGGGCGAGAGTACGGTTCTGGGCGAGCCAGGTGTTGTGACTGTAGCGACCCTCGGGCGAGGCGAAACCCTTGATGGTGATAGCAGTAATGACAATGTCTTTGTCGCTGCGCACAGAGTCGATGGTGTTGGTGATGCGCACCAGTTCTATGGGGTTGCGGCGATATTCGGGATAGATCTCTATCTTATCGAGGGGGAAGTCGATGTATGAGCGTTTCTTAAGCTCACGGGTCTTAACCGAGTCGGCAACGGGCGATATGTAGTTGAAGACGGGTGTATAAACGTGGTGGGGCACACGATAGAATGCTATGGGATCAACACCACGCTCAAGAACCGAGCGGCAGCAACCGCCGATGGCATAGTTGACCTTGAGGGTGGCATCTTCCATCCAGGGCGCGAAATCGGCCGAGCTGCGGTAGTCAACCGACGAAATTTTGCCCTGACGATAGAGCACAGTGTCGGCCATGTCGTTGTCGCGCAGATGTTTGAAGTAGAGATTATGGCCGGCGACAATGAAGGGCTCAAAAACCACACTCTCGGTGCTGTCGGCATTCTGCATCACAGGGGTGACGGTGAGCTGGCGATCGCGGCCAAGTTTTACGCCCGAAAGGTCAAGAAGCATCGCGAGCTGCATGCGGCCGTCGGCGGGATGCAATTCGAGATTTTTGACGGGAACCTGTCCGTGGACCACATCAACAGCGTGTGCCGATGTGCCTACCATGGCGAGTGCCATCACTGCAAGTAATATCTTTTTCATATATTTATCGAGAGCCGGATCATTCCGGCATTTTCAGCGGTTGTGGTGATCTATAGAAAGCAGACTATCAGAAGACGTAGATGAGGTTAAGGGCAGCTTTGGTGGGACCAACATAGTTGTGAGAGCGGTTGCTGTCGACTTTCTTGCCGCAGTTGGCGCAGCGGTATTTGTCGTAGCGGGTGTAGGCCCATCCGAAACCTATCTCGGCTTCAAAACTCCAGTGGCGGTTGAGAATCCAGGTGTAGCCATAGGCCAGACCGGCGCCGACATACCAGCCCTGATAACGGAAGTCTTCAAGACGGCTGAGTTTGTTGCCAAGGAAGTCGGGGAGGTTGAGGTGGCCGAAGTTATACTGGCCTCCAAGCAGATGTGCGCCGAAGAAATGACCGGCGAAGCGGTTACAAAGCCAATAGCGTGCCTCGGGCTGAAGCATCCAGTGCTTCCAGCGTTTACCATCGGAGAATGTCCAGGGATTGAAGTTGCCCGAAACATCGAGCGACCATTTGGGGGCGAGGCCGACTTCCACCCCGGCATTGAGAGTGGTGGTGAGGTCATATAGCAGATTGGACTTCACGTCCCAATCCTGTGCTTTTGCCCGCCAGCCGGTTAGAGCAATCACGGCAAGGAGGAGAGTAATAATGTGTCGGTTCATATATCAAACACTATGTCATTAAGTCAAGTTTTCCTCTGTTTATGGTCAATTGTGTGTCACACAATAGCAGAAGATAAAGATGATTTTGTGCGTGTCAAAGCGACAAGTACATAAAGGCTATACGCACTGAGCCTGCAAAATTACAAAAAATATTCTGTATTCAAACTATATGCCGAAAATGAGTACAAAATACCCCCCCCCGATTTAACTTTATTTAACTATTAGGCGTGTTAATGCTCCTTTTATTTAACACAAACAGAGCGACAGCCTGTATGGCGCCGCTCTGTCGGGATAAGTTTATTTTCAGAAAGATGCAACGCGGCAATCAGCCACGCGACGAACCGTCGAAGCAATGCGTGCACACTTTGCACTTTGGCAGGCCGATAGCTTCAACAAGGGCTTCGAGGGTATTGAAGCGCAGGGAGTCGATGCCAAGTTCGCGCTGTATTTCGGCCACCATATTGTTGTAGCGCTCGGTGCCGGGAGTGGTATATTCCTCAAGATACTTCTCGCCCTCAGCTCCCTCGAGGCGGTCGATGACACGGCGGGTTATGAGCTCCATGACGCCCTTCGACGAAGTAAAATTGATAAACTCGCAGGGGTAAACCAGAGGCGGGCAAGAGATGCGCACATGCACCTCGCTGACACCGGCGTCGCGCAGATCGGCTACATTGTCGCGCAGTTGTGTGCCGCGCACGATGGAGTCGTCGCAGAAGGCCACGCGCTTGCCCTTGAGCAGTGATTTATTGGCGATAAGCTTCATCTTGGCGACAAGCTCGCGGCGCTCCTGAGAGCTGGGTGTGAAGCTTCGGGGCCAGGTGGGGGTATACTTGACTATACCGCGCTTGTAGGGTTTGCCTATACCCTGCGAGAAGCCGAGAGCCATGCCGGTGCCCGAGTCGGGAATAGGGCTGACGAAGTCGACTTCGGTGTCGTCGGAGGCGCCCATGGCATAACCGCAGTCATAGCGCATGTCGTCGACGTTGCGGCCCTCATATTCACAAGGAGGATAGCCGTAGTAGGTCCAGAGGAAGGCACAGATCTGCATTTCTTCCTCGGCTGGTTTCAAAACCGTGATGCCGTCGGTAGTAATTTTGACAATTTCTCCGGCACCGATCTGGCGGTCAAGCGTGTAACCGAGGTTGCCGAAAGCGTGGCTCTCGGAGCACACCGCATATCCCTCGTCGTTGACGCCGATGGCTATGGGCGTACGGCCGTGGAAATCGCGGGCGGCAATAATGCCGTCGGCTGTGAGAATGAGCATGGAGCAGGAGCCCTTGACTTTTTTATAGACGCGGCAAATGCCGTCGGTGAAGTCAGTGCCCTCGGAGATTATGGCAGCCATAAGCTCGGTGGGATTCACCACATCGTTGCTATGCTCGCAGAAATGGTGTCCGCGATCGAGCAACTCAGCCTGCAGCTCCTTGATATTATTGATTTTCGCAACGGTGACGATGGCAAATTTGCCCAACCGGCAGTTGACGATGATGGGTTGTGCATCGGTGTCGCTGATGACGCCTATACCCATATTGCCTGAAAACTCCACGAGGTCGGGCTCAAACTTCGTGCGGAAATAAGTATTCTCTATATTGTGGATAGAACGCATGAAGCGCCCGTTGTCGACCGAGGCCATGCCCGCGCGGCGGGTGCCAAGGTGAGAATTGTAGTCTACGCCGTAGAACAGCTCATTGATGCACTCACGCGAGCGCTTGACGACTCCAAAAAAGCCTCCCATAACAATAATGTGTTAAGACAGATATTATGCTAAAATTTTAAGCCGCAAAGGTAAGCATTTTTCGCCAAAAGGTGGTGCAGCCAATGGGCGTTTTTTTTGAGCGAAAAAGACACATATTTGCTCTGATTGGCCTAAAATTTTAGGTAAGCGCCTCATTGCTTTCCGATTTATGAATTTTTCCTTACCTTTGCAGATGCATTTTGCCGCAGGCTTGCCTCTGCGGGCCGGCGCAACCACACAACAGAAACTTTATCACCGATATACATTATATATGAATATCTCCTACAGCTGGCTGAAGCAATACATCGACTTCGACCTCACGCCCGAAGAACTGGGCGCAGCACTCACCTCTATCGGCCTGGAGACAGGCACAATAGAGCGCGTGGAGTCCGTCAAGGGCGGTCTGCGCGGCATTGTAATCGGCAAGGTGCTCACCTGTGAGCCCCACCCCAACAGCGACCACCTGCATATCACCACCGTAGACCTCGGCGACGGCCAGGCCACACAGATAGTGTGCGGCGCGCCCAACGTGGCCGCCGGTCAGACTGTGGTCGTAGCCACCGTGGGCACCACCCTCTACGACGGCGACAAGGAGTTCCAGATAAAGAAATCAAAAATCCGCGGCACCGAGTCATTCGGCATGATCTGCGCCGAAGATGAAATCGGCATCGGCAACTCGCACGACGGCATCATAGTGCTCCCCGACGGTTGCGCCGCTCCCGGCACTCCCGCAGCCGAGTTCTATAATCTCACCGACGATTATGTACTCGAGGTCGACCTCACCCCTAACCGCATCGACGCAGCATCGCACTACGGTGTAGCCCGCGACCTGAAGGCTTGGATGGCCTGCCACGCCGAGCCGCGCACACTACACAAACCCGACACCAAAGACTTTGCTCCCGACACCGAGGCCGGCGCAACTCCGGTGCAGGTAGACAACACCGAGGCATGCCCGCGCTACTGCGGCCTCACTATCCGCGGCATCAAAGTCGCCGAGAGCCCACAATGGCTCAAAGACCGCCTGACCGCCGTGGGTCAGCGCCCCATCAACAACATCGTCGACATCACCAACTACATACTGCTCGGCCTGGGCCAGCCCCTGCACTGCTTTGACCTGAGCAAGGTAGAGGGCGACCGCATTGTCGTGCGCACTTGCGAGGCCGGCACAACATTCACCACTCTCGACGGCGTTGAGCGCAAGCTCAACGAGGCCGACCTGATGATATGCGACGCAAACAAGCCCCTGTGCATAGCCGGCGTATTCGGCGGCCTCGACTCGGGCGTCACAGACACTACCACCGACATTTTCCTGGAAAGCGCATGCTTCCACCCCACATATATCCGCAAGACAGCACGCCGACATGGCCTGAGCACCGATGCATCCTTCCGCTATGAGCGCGGTCTCGACCCCAATTTCTGCCCCTACGCGCTGAAAGTGGCTGCTCTGCTTGTCAAAGAGCTCGCAGGAGGAGAAATTTGCGGCAACATTGTCGACATCTATCCCAACCCCGTGAGCCCCGTGCATGTAACCCTCGACTACGCACGCATGAACGCACTCATAGGCAAGGAGCTGCCACGCGAGACCGTAGACAGCATTTTGCGATCGCTCGAAATCGAGATCACCGAGGCCGACGAAAAGAAAGCCGAGCTGCTCGTGCCCAACTATCGTGTAGACGTCACACGCCCCTGCGACGTCACAGAAGATGTGCTCCGCATCTACGGATACAACAACGTGGAATTCCCCGACAGCCTGCACGCCTCGCTGTCATTCAAAACCAACACCGACAGCGCCGACGACTTGCGCCGACTGATTGCCGCGCAGCTCACGTCGGCCGGATACAACGAGATACTCAACAACTCGCTCACCGCTGAGAAATATTACACCGACCTAACCACCTACCCCGCTGAAAAGTGTGTGCGCCTGCTCAACCCTCTGAGCAGCGACCTCAATGTCATGCGACAGACTCTGCTTTTCGGTGGTCTGGAGTCGCTCAGCCACAACATCAACCGCAAGGCTGCCGACCTGATGTTTTATGAGACCGGCAACGTATATTTCTACAACTCTGAGGCCCAATCGACAGCCGAACATCCGCTGGCGCCCTACAGCGAATCAGCCCGACTGGCCCTGTGGATAACCGGCAACTCACGCACAGGCAACTGGGCACGCCCGTCGGAAGAGGCCACCTATTATGACCTGCGCGGCCACGTGGCAAATGTGCTCGCACGTCTGGGTATCCGCGAGAGTGAAATCTCCCTCACCCCCGGTGCTCCCACCGACATATTCGCCTACGGCGTCACCATCGCCACCCGCTCAGGCAAACAGTTGGGTTATATGGGTGCTGTTGCGCGCAAGATCACCAAGGCATGCGACATCAAACAGGCAGTATTTTACGCCGAACTCGACTGGCATGCGCTGGTGCGCCTGGCCCTGAAGAAGACCGCAACATTCGCTCCGCTGCCCAAGACAATGCCCGTGCAGCGCGACCTTGCACTGCTGATAGACAAGGCCGTGACTTTCGACCAGGTGCGTGCCACCGTGGCCGCAAGCGAGCGCAAGCTGCTGCGCGAGGTTTCGCTCTTCGACGTCTATGAAGGCGACAAGCTGCCCGAAGGCAAAAAATCTTATGCAATCTCCATCATCCTGCAAGACCCAGAGAAGACCCTCCAGGACAAGCACATCGAGCAGGTGATGAACAAGATAATCACCAATCTGCAGAAGCAGCTCGGCGCACAACTGCGCTAAAGCCGCCTCAACCCTCAACCGCCATCAAGTAACAACAATATCACAACCAATACACCACTATGGGAAGAGCTTTTGAATACCGCAAAGCAAGAAAACTGAAACGCTGGGGCAACA
>CAZAME010000022.1:0-23993 GCA_964486445.1 uncultured Bacteroides sp.
CGTCAACGTCGGCTACGAAAAAGACGCTTTCCTCCACTACCTCGATCTTGGCTCACAATTCTCCTCATACTCTGCATTCATCAAGCAGCTTTTCGAAAGCCCTCAGGGCAAAATCCCGCAGCTGCCGAAAATGAAGCTCCTCCCCGACATCGACAAGCACGGCACAATCGCCGATCAATTGCAGCCCGGTCAGCAGCTGCTTGTCCAGATCGTCAAGGAGCCCATATCGTCAAAAGGCCCGCGCCTCACCACCGAGTTGTCTTTCACGGGCCGATATATGGTGCTGATTCCTTTTTCCGACAAGATCTCGATTTCTCAGAAAATCAAGACTACCGTCGAGAAGATGCGACTCCGTCAGCTCGTCGAGAGCATCAAACCCAAAAATTTTGGCGTCATAATCCGCACTTCTGCTGAAGGCAAACGTGCCGCCGAACTCACCCATGAGCTCCGGGTTCTCATCAAGAACTTCGAAGACACCATTGCCAAAGCGCAGCGCGAAGAAGCGCCCGCTCTGGTCTTCGAGGAAGAAAACCGTGTCGTCGGCGAACTCCGCGACATTTTCTCTCCGGCCTTCGAGAGCATTTGGGTAAACAATGCCGACGTATACGACCAGATCTCCACCTACGTCAGCCTCATCGCGCCCGACCGCAAAGACATCGTCAAGCTCTACGACAGCGACGTTCCCATCTTCGACCACTTCAACATCACGCGCCAGATTAAGTCGGCTTTCGGCAAGACTGTCACATTCAAATCCGGCGCCTACATCATCATCGAGCACACCGAAGCCCTGCACGTCATCGACGTAAACTCGGGCAACCGGTCAAAGGCCACCAACGACCAGGAGAGCAACGCTCTCGATGTCAACCTACGTGCCGCCGACGAGATTGCCCGCCAGTTGCGCCTCCGCGACATGGGCGGCATAATCGTCATTGACTTTATCGACATGAATAAAGTCGAGCACCGCCAGCAGCTCTACGAGCACATGAAACAGGTCATGGCTAACGATCGTGCCCGCCACAACATCCTGCCGCTGAGCAAATTCGGACTCATGCAGATCACTCGCCAACGTGTACGCCCGGCCCTCGACATAGTCACCACCGAGACATGTCCGTCGTGCTTCGGCCGTGGCGAGGTGCAGCCATCGCTGCTGTTTACCGACACCCTTCGCGAAAAGCTCGACTACCTGATCAACACCCTCGGGGTCACCGATTTCAAATTGTATATACATCCATTCGTCGACGCCTATATCAAGAAAGGCATCTTTTCGACCTACCGCAAGTGGCGCCGCGAACTCGGCCGCTGCTTCAAGGTGCTCCCCGACGAATCGCTCGCCTATCTGCAGTATCGCGTCATCGACGCCAAAGGCGAGGAAATTGACATTAAAGAAGAGAAAGACCTCGAGTCGTCTTCTACAGAGAAGACAAAACTCAAAGCCAAGACAAGAGGTAAAGCTGAGGACTAAGCGCCTGGCGCCCTCAACCACCACAATATCAACAGATGCCGTAGATGTCTATAATTATAATGATGTTTGCGGCATCTGTCGTTTTCTTTGTGAAGCGCTTTATTGCTATCGCTTTCTCATCAACAGCACAGCCACGCATCCGGCCAAGAGTGCCAACAACCACACAGGCACTGACCGATGCGCCGGTCGGCTTACCTCTTTTGTCGCAACGACTGTCAACGTATCGGTCACGGTGTGGCGCAGCGTGTCGGTCAATGCTCGCGAGCGATAGACATTGCGCACACGGGTGATATATACAGTGTCGGCCACTCGCTCGGTGTGCACCGAGTCGGCCACATAAAGCGTATCCGAGCGATATACTGTGCGCACTATAGTGTCGCTATGCTGCCGAGCACTCGCGCTCACCACCTGCACACTCCGCCCGCTGCCGCATGCTCCAAGCATCGGCATAATCATCCAAAACAAATAGATTTTTTTCATGGCTAAAGGCTTTTTTGCCACAAAGGTAGCATCAGCCTCGCGCCAGAGTTCCGTGGCGTTTACTCAGGTTGCACACTTCGCAACACTGTGCGCTTGATCGACAGGAAGTTAAGCGCCGTCACAACAGCCATAATCGCCACACCGGCCATCATCATAGGCCACAGCGATGCTCCCGCTCCGCGCATGGCCCGGGCAGCATCGGCCCACATTGCCGACGCACATCCGGCCGCTGCGCAGGCCAGCACCAGCACTGCTGCGTTCACACATGCCACAAGCGCATAATAGTATCGCGACACCTGCGCCGGCGTGTATCCCAGCAGAATAAGATCGCGCAGCTTTCCGCGGTTTTTCTGCAACAGCAGATAAAGGCTCAGCGTCAGTATAAAAAACGCCAGCAGCGTGATGATGATGCCTATCGTTATGACTATGCCTGTCACCAGATTGAGTATAAACGCAGTGCGCGACGAGTCGGCCTTGTCGCCGGCAATTTCATATCCGTGACGGCTCATATACTCCGTTGCCTTCGGATCTCCGGGATTCTTCACCTCAACGATGATGCGCGACGGCCCTTCGGCATATTCACCAGGCTCAGAGTAGATAGAGTCGGCCCAGTTCATCACTGCCTCGGGCACAGCTATCGTATTCAGGCGCGACGAGAAACCCACTATGCGCGCCTCGTAGACGCCGGTGTTGCCGTTGCCCGACAACCGCATCTTCAGCGGCACCTTGCTTATGAGCCCCTCGCTGAGTTTAGGCAGCCCTCGCGTGGCGGCGAAGCCAAAGTTATACAGCGTCAGATAATCCTTCGACAACACAATAGGTATCACCGGTTTCTCAGGGTCAAATGTCCAGCCCGCGGGCTTGATGTCTATAAACTCGTCGGGGATAGCCTCAAAGAACAGATATGTCGACATGCCGCGACCACCAAGCTCCATCGATGCATAGACATTGAAGTCAGCCGACCGAAATTCGCCGACTTTCTCGCACCACGGCTGCGAGGCTATATCATCAATCTCCTTGCTGCTGAAACTCGTGCTTCCGGCCCCGAGGGTGTGCAGGGCCGACACCCGCTTCGATAGTATCAGGAAATCAGAGGCAAGCATCGAGTCTTTCTCGCCGTCGCCGCCTGCGGCGAAGTCGCGGTAAAACTGCACTGCTGTCAGCACTATTGCCAGGCCCACAAGATTTGCCACGGCATATCCTATAATCTGCCCGGCCGATATATTATGACGCAGCAGGCGCCAAACTACATTACTCGTTTTCATCATAATTTCAAAACCTCTGGATTGGGAATCAATATCTTGTTACCCACGCTCGTGGCAATGATGCCTGCGCCGCAGGCTGCGGCAGCCTCGACTATCATCTGCGCTACCACAGCATTATTGCGGCTGTCGAGATGGCTCACAGGCTCGTCGAGCAACACAAAATCCATCGGCTGACACAGCGCGCGGATTATAGCCACCCGCTGCTGCTGGCCTATCGACAGCAACCGCGCCGGCACATCTATCTTGTGCAGCAACTCCACACGATCGAGCATTGTCTCTATCTGCTGCTGAGAGGCATAGCCGGTCAGCCGGTTTTTTATCTCTATATTTTCGCGCACGGTCAGCTCGGGGAACAACCGCATTTCCTGCGGTAGCAACGCCAACGACCGGCAACGCAGCGCCGACCAGGCGTCAATATCGAGCGAGCGGGCATCGCGGCCGTCAAACAGTATGGTGCCCCGATAGTCATTGCGGTTGCCATAGATAAAGCTGCACAACGACGACTTACCTGTGCCCGACTCAGCCTCAATAAGATAAGACCGACCGCGCTCAAAAAACACATCGCGCAGCCACACCTCCGAGCGGTTGACGGGTGCCTCATCGGCAACACCTTCAAAAACCACCGGCAACACCTTGCGGAGTTCTATTTTATTTATCATACATTTTAAAATCATATTTTCCATAGAATACACTGACGCCGCTCTTCTGCTTTCTCACGAATGGCTGCTGCATGTTCTCTATCATACGCCTTAACAGATACATCGCCTGATTGATAGCCATTATCGCCATATTGCAGATTTCCTCATCATTGAGTTTCGGTAATATATCATTATACATCGTCATGAAATTCTCGCTGCGGCAATAGCTCCTAAGACCATCATGTCGTGGATGATTCTTATCCCATAATTCGAGATGTCTCAGACGCAGATAATCTTCATAATCAAGAAGCAGACCTTCAAGACTCGCTTTAGCAACCTTCATTAGCTTAATTTCCGGCTCAGCAGAAGATCTTAATATCTTGCTGGCCTCTGCAAAATTCTGTTGTCCCGACCGGGCACCACGAATCATTTGGTCGGCTGTTCTGTCACGTCGATCAAGAAATCTTTTTGTGAAATAATAAGTGACATCATATATTATTTCCGTAAACCGATACACAACCAGTCTGCGGTAGCCACCTTTATTATTTATCAAAGCATCCTGACTCATAATCAGTATTTTCTCAGCCTCAAAATTACCAAATAATCACCAACAAACCTAATCAATAATTATAAATAGTGTAAAAGGACAACCTAATGCATAGGAGTGCCCTTAGGAGCGGCCACGTCGTTGCAGTGGCTAATCAGATTCATGGCGAGTCTTTGCAGACTCGGGCAGACGTGGCTCACTTTCCGGGCCTAACCTCGCTTACGCTCGGCAAGACCCGGTTATATAAAAGGCGAGGACCTTCGGCCCTCGGATATAGCCGGTTGCACCTGACAATAGCGACAAGTGCGGCCTCTCACAAGCCTGAAAGGCTTGCCTTTTAGATAACCCCCACTTGCTGAGCGCATAGCGCGAAGTTAGTGGGGGATCCCGGCAACGCATATATATCGAGTCTGTAAAGACTCGCCCTGAATCAGCTATGCCACCCCAGGCAACGTGCTCGCACCTATCATTTTTGCGGCGAATTTAGTGCTTGGTTTGCATCTGTGTGTTTTTCTCCCGGAACTATCGCGACAGTTCGATATTAACTTTGCAGGCAAAAACAAAACACACAATCAGCTAATATTATGTTAAAACTACCGTCAACCACCACCGATGCAGAAAACATCGCCGTAAATCTGCGCGAAGCCTCCGACATGCCCGGCACTCTCGTTGCCGTAGGCATGCCTCGCGTGCTCGCCGCCGCTCATGGCGCTCAGCCTGTGAGATTCATCAATGTCACCGACACCGCCGGCCAGTCTGTGCGCCATCTGCTCTGTCGCCGTGCCGACCGATCGGCCATCATCATCGACATGCAGGGCGAGCCTGTGCCCACTTCCGACTCTATCAACGACCTGATTCCGCGGGGCAACAACCGCTTCCTCGCCATCACCGACTCGGGCAACATGCCTGTGCTCTACAGCCCTGAGTCAGGCGTCTACCGAGCACTTAAACCCTCAAAGCTCCTCGACGCGATCGCACTCTACACAACCGACACCGGAGTGCTGTCGACTACTATGGGCCCCCTCACCCTGTCGGCCAACTATCTGGGCGCACTCCGGCTCAAGCACTCCGACGCGTCGGTATTGTCGCAGGCTGCCGGGGATGCCTACAACGAATTATCGGCTCTTGCCTCGGCGGCCGGAGCCTTCGTGCAGCCTGTGCTCGCCCGCTACCGACTGCTCGACGACGCCGGCGCCACTGTCTATGTGTCGGCGCCCGTGCTCATTTCATATCGCGGCAGCGGCCCGCAGTATAGCACCGAGACCTCTATGCTATTGTCAACCGACGACAAGGGCCGCTCGGTGCTCGGAGAGGCTACGGTTTCTCTCGGCTGTTTTCATCTGTGCGCAGCAATTCCCCGCAGCCTTGCAGACGACTGGAGCGGCTATGCACACTCTTTCGTGATTGAGGTGTCGCCTCAGCTCGACCCTCTCGACCTCAGCAGGCTTGCACCCTACACTCTCAACAACCGCAGCGAGCAGCCGCGCCGACTGGCTGTACGATTCCCGGGAGCCGATTGCGCCGCTCAGCTTTTCGGCCACATCTTGCCGGGCGCTGTTGATAGCTTCGACCGCCACTGCCGCACTATCGCCACCGGGCGCCTCGCCGACATTCCCGCCGATGGTCTGTGCCTCGACAATATTTCCTTCCATGATCCTGTCAAACCGGCTTCGCGCCATGCACTGGCTCTTGAGGTCTCGCGCAGCCGCGGCGCCGATGGAGCCGACATTGCCGCCCTGTCGCTCCCGCACTCATTGATTTCGGCCAATCACATAGTGTCAGGCCACGCTGTGCTCTGGGCTGCGCCCGGCTACCGGCTGTTCTCAGGCTATAGGGCATCGCATTATGCCGTCGGTCAGCCCGTAAGTCTCTCGGCACTCCACCGCATGTCGGTCTGCGTGGAGTTTTCCTCGGGCGAAACCTGTGTGCAGTCTTACGAAATGACATCGGGCCGTTTATCACTGAAACTAAGCGGCTTGCTCATGTATCCGCACCCCGACGCTCTGCGCATCCGCTTCAGATTCACGCTCGACGGCGTCTCGCGGGCAGCATCCTTCAATCTCGCACCTTCGCCCGACCGCACATGTGCCATGTATATAAATCATGATTTTGCCGACATAGACCTCCTTGCCGTAGCACAAATTCAACAATTCTCTCCCACCACGCCCTCTCAGAGAGATCACCGGCTGCCATCATCTTTCGCCTTGTCGGCCACCGACGATCCACTCAAGTTTTCCGACGTCTCGAGGCATGGCTCATCGCAAATAATCTGTGCTGCAGACTCTCCGGGAGCCAATTCGCTGGTCGACACACCGCGATTCCTGCTCTTCACTGCCGACGGTGTGCAGCGAGTGGCTGTGAGCGAGTCGGCCGGCAGATTCACCTTGCGTGGCCTCAGGCGCATTGACTCCCGCGAGATTGCAGGTCCAGAAGCCCTGTGCTCTGATGGCAACACACTCTTTGCCGTGCTCGACGGCGATCTGGTGCGTTTCAAGGGCATGAATGTGCAGACATTGGTGCGAGGTGTATGCCGCGTCAACGACAATGTATGCCTCGGCTACTCTCCGCGCGGCGAGGTGTGGATATCGCTGCCCGGCTATCTGTGGGTCTACTCGCCCCCGACAAGATCTTTCTTCCGGCGCCGTCATGCTCAGTCAAGGCCCGGGGAGCAGGTCTATGCCTCGATGGTGGGTGACGGTGGCAACCTCATAGCCGCTGACATGGCCGCTGGCAACCTCGTCGTACTCTCCGACGAAGTCGACGCCGATGTTGATGTAGAATACCGCTGCCTGGCGTCAGCTACTCTCCGCAGCCGTCACAAAATACCGCATCAACTCACTATCAATGTCAGGGTATCGCGATGCAATGCCTCGGCTTCGGCCTCGGCCTTCGTGGGTGTCGGTCCGGGAGAGACTCTCATGCCTCAGGATCGCAATGCCTCGGCTGCACCACTGGCTGCGGCTGCCATTAGCGGCTTGGTGCGTGCTCCTGTCGTTTGTCCGGTTATCGCTCCGCCATCGTCAGCTCTCAGGCTGTCTTTCCGCGGCACTGTCAACAGCGGTGCTCGTCTCCTTGACCTGTTCATCTCTTAACACCCGATTATCTGATACTATGAAACTACGCAATATTCCACTCGACACGCTACTTGCTGAAAACGAGCGGCGCAAACGAGCCAATACCACAGAATATGACCCCGTGAGCGGTCTGGGAGCATACGGCAAACGTGTGGCCGCCACCTCTCCTGCATATCCGGGGGTGATCTGCCATTTGCCACAGACCATGGTTGACGATCCACGCTATGCCGTTGTCTGCAACAACGCCCTTGCGTGGCAGAAGCTGCGTTTCGAGCACGATTTTGAGTATTGGGCAGCTACGGCCGTGCGCATTAAAGACAAGATTTCGGGGCGCGACGTACCTCTGATTCTTAACCGTCCGCAGCGGCTCGTGCTCGACGCCCTCGAGCGCAGGAGACTCGCGGCCCAACCTCTGCGCATCATCATCCTCAAGGCTCGCCAATGGGGCGGAAGCACCCTGGTGCAGATGTATATGGCTTGGATTCAGAGCGTGCTGCGCATCAATTGGCACTCGCTCATCTGCGCACATGTCAAGGACTCGGCTGCGCAGATTCGAGGTATGTATACCCGCATGCTCGACAATTATCCGCCTCAGCTCTGGACACCGGCACCCGACGCCGGCGAATCTTCAGCTCCGAAATTCAAGCCATTCGAGCGATCGCTCAACACTCGCGAAATCGTCGGGCGCGGGTGCCGGGTCACTGTCGGCTCGTCGGAGAGTCAGGAGGCCGTGCGTGGCGCCGATATTGCCATGGCACACCTGTCGGAAGCCGCCTTCTGGGGCGACTCAACACGCCGCAGCCCCGACGACTTCATCCGCGCCGTGTGCTCGGGCATTATGCTCGAGCCTCTCACACTCATTGCTGTGGAGTCAACCGCCAATGGTGTGGGCAACTGGTTTCACCGCGAGTGGCTGCGAGCCGAAAAAGGCCTGAGCGACAAAACTCCGGTCTTCGTACCATGGTATATGATAGATATTTATGAGCAGCCTCTGCCCCGCGAGGGCATCGCCGACATCGTGCGCGACTTCACCGACTATGAATGTGCGCTCTGGGAGGCCGACGAGTGCGTCACTCTCGAGAAATTGCTGTGGTATCACCGCAAGGCCCGCGAATATCCTCTGCAGTCGCAGATGCACGCAGAGTTTCCTCGAATCCTCTCGAAGCCTTCTCTACTTCGGGCAAGGCTGTGTTTGATCTGTTTGCTGTCAACCGCTTGCGCGCAGGTTGTCGCGATTCATCGGCTTTGCTGCGGGGTGAAATCAGCAACGGCCGGTTTGTCGCCGACACAACCGGACATTTTCTTGTGGTGCCGGAGGCGCTGAAAGTTCTCTCAGACAGTGGGCCGGCCATGATGTATCGCTATGTGGTGGGTGTAGATGTCGGTGGCCGAAGCAAAGGATCAGACCGCACTGTCATCACCGTGCTTGACCGCATCGGTCTGCGGGGCATGCCCGAGTTTGTGGCACAATGGTGCGGCCATTGCGACTATGACATCCTCGTGCACAAGGCTATAGCTGTCGCTCGCATGTTTGGCAATGCCCTGCTGGTCATTGAGAGCAACACGCTTGAGCATGCCGATGCCGTGTCGGGGATGGGTATTCTCACTATGGTGGCGCGCGAGTATAACAATGTCTATCATCGGCGGGCATACGACGAACTCACCGACCGCCCCACGCGCAAGATTGGGTTCCACACAAACCGCGCCACAAAACTCGCACTCATCGCCGGATTGCAGAGCGCCGTGCGCGAGGGCTCTTTTCTCGACAACTTTGTCGAGGCCGTCGACGAATTCGCCACCTACGAAGAACCTCGGCAAGGGGTCTTCGCAGCAGCAGTCGGCTGCCACGACGATATGCTCATGGCTCGTGCTATCGCCCTTGAAGTAGCCCGCACTCTGCCATCGCCAAGGGCGGCTGAGACACTGGCTCCCGTCAAAGGCTGGCGTTTCTGATGCTCACGTTGTCAATGAGATAACTTTGCTTGTCGGTCTGATCGTCGCATCCGGGCAATGGGGGTGCCTGCTGCTGGTTGGGAGTGTTGCGGTCGGGCAGATTGCGCCAGGGACCTGTGCGCAGACTCAGCCGCTCAACCTGCTTCACAGCTGACGCTGCGGGCACCTGCCGGCCGTTGTAAATTGTTGTGCCTGCGCCATGAGTGTCGGCCTGGAGTGATATATGCTTCCATTCGCCGGGTGTGTATGTGTCAACGATCACATCATTGAGCACGATCTTGCCGTCGAGCAGACTGATAACCGCGGCCCTTGTGCCGTGGCGGTCGGTGATGTCGGCCTCAAATGGCTCCTCACCATCTGACTCAACCATAATATCAAACTCTATCAGCACTCTGTCTGTTGGTTCAAAAACTCTTATCGCTCTGGCGTAATCGTATAGATCGCTGTCCTCGAGCCGCAATTCACCACCTGATGTGACGCTCACGTCGCACCACAGCGGGCGATAGAGATTCCACCCTGGCACAGGTGCTCCGGAAGCAATTTCATCAAAAGTGTCATTCACAGCTCCGCACACCACACTGCGCAGCGGCAGCGGCACACGCGAGACCCAGATGTCTTCTTTATTGACACTGTAGGTGAGCCACAGGCATGAGTCGCCGGGCTGCTCCATGCCCTCAGTGATACCTCGCACATAGCAGGGTCCGAAGTCTTTATTCTCTCCGAAGAATCGCCTCGGAGGCACCTCGCCGTGCACCACAGCCATTGAGTCGAAGACAATGCCATCAGTCGACACAGTAGCTATGAGCGGATAGCGATATGGTTGAGTTTCAATAGGATTATAAACCATGGCATATCGGCCATCGGCAGTGCGCTGTCCCCAGTTCTTGCCACCGGCCATAATGAGCGACGGCACCCTCACCGGTGTCGACCAGCTTGCACCGCCATCGGTTGACAGCGCCGCCCACGACTTTTTCCACAAAGCCACCACCGCGCTGTCGCCACGATGATAGGTGCAGGTTGCCTGCACGGTATTGATGGAGTCGCGCAGGGTGTAGAATCCGTCGAGCCCGCGATCTTCATCTATCCACTGCAGAGTCTTGAGTTTATCGGCCAGCAAGGAGTCGCAGGCCGCAACAAATCCACTGTCGGGCGAACGGCGATAGAAAGGATAGCTTGTGTTGTGCTCTCCCCAGTCGGCATGCGAAGAATAGCGCAGGAAATAAATCGGTCCCATGGAGCCGTCGTGGTAAATCTCACGCACGACCCGACCGATGCCACCCTCTTTGAAGGGGTCATAGCTGTGACCATAAAACGCCACAGTGAGCAGTCGGCCATCGGGCGCACGGTAAAACCCCATGCGCTGGTGCATTATATAGCCATAATAAGGCTCCGGAAAACCAACACCTTCGGGTGCCTTATAGACGGGGAATGCCACACGGGGCTTGCTCCAGGTGCGGCCGTCGACCGACTCGGCTATAAGCGTATGGCCCGGCGGCTGGTGCTCGTCTGAGGGGTTGGAGAGATATTGCAGATAAAATTTACCCTGCCAGTATGTGAGGTTAGGTGCATGGTTATAGGTCCAGCCGAAGGAGTCGGCCTGCTCGGGGTGAGTGCGGTTGGCGCGCATGACCTGAATGTTTTCGGCACCAACCATGTAGCCGAAACCACCGTCGTGCAGCCTGGGGTTGCATATCTCACCGCCCACATAACTTACAGGCTCAGCCGGAGAGCCAGTCTGAGCAGCGGTTGATGCGCTTGTGAGAGACATGACACCCAACAATATACTCAGTTTAGTTGTTATTCTTTTCATAGAAGGGAAATTTTGAGGCGCACGGCCTATTCTTCCCCAAAGTTAGTGATTCCGGGGCAATAATACTAAGCCCCTGAACACAAAAAGTGCGCTAACCTCACGGCCGGCGCACTCGTTCAATACATAATTATCTATAAAACAACTATTAATATATAACTCAATCATTCGCTCTAAACTGACAATACCGCCATTGACAATCCATTGGCGGTATATATTTATATCCACCATGGGGAGCGTCTATGCCGGGAAAGAAACATGCCGTTTGTCAATGAAGACAGATAGACATTTTATAAGTCTTTACTGGTTGTTCTACTTGTCTGAGGCTGCCACTGGCATCGAGAGAAAAGCAGGAATGTGGTGTGCTTTACGGTGATTTTAATCCTCAGCTCAGTTCAACCGCCAAAGTCCTCTGTATAAATGACGGAAGGCTGTTCTTTTCGCTGCAAAATTAGCTATCGGAGCGGAAAATTTCAAAAACTTTTTCGTTAATATATGCAAATTTCAAATAAAATTTCCGACTTATTTACAGCGGTTTACCTCACCTCGGCTGTGACGCGCACGGGCACCTGCGAGTTGCCGGGGTCATTGCTGACGATCATGACGCGGGCATTAAGCATCGGGGCCTTTGTGAGGGCCGGATCTACAGTCACCTTCACACGGGTGTGCTTTCCGGGTTTCACAGTCGACGACTCGGCTTTGACGGTCAGGGCCGGGTCGACGGTATAGACCCTGCGCAGCTCGAGCGGAGATTTTCCGTGATTCTCGACAGTGAAGTATGCCACGCCGGGAGTATCGGAGGTGGAGATAACGCCGAAGTCAATCTTGTCGGTGTCGGTGCGGAGCACCGGAGCCTTCTCGCGGTCTTCGTCGGTAAGCCGGCTGAAATCGTCGGTAATGATAGCCACCACGGGCATGGCAAAGACTTGGTCGCCCGACCGCACATCTACGGTGTCAGTGACAATGCCCCACTCGCGGCAGTCGCGGGTGTTGAAGTTGAGCAATACGTTAAACATTTCTCCCGGAGCCACGACCTCAGGTCGCACGATTGCCGAGATGTAAGCAGGGCGCGGGGCTATGATGGGGCGAATGCTGTCGGCCGAGCGGTTATAACCCTGCACCGACACTGTGGCAAGCTTGCCCTTTGCGATCTGGCCGAAGGCACCTACACCGTTACGCAGTCTCACGGCACCCACACCGGCAGGATAACGTCCGGCAATTGTGTTTGCAGCTCCGATGACAGTGCCCGAAATATTGAGCTGCTGCCGCGAGCGCTTCTCGCCATCACCTTCTGCCACGCCGTCAACCGGCACATTGGTGTCGACAAGTACATGCTTATGAAAACGGCCGATGCGGCCCGACGGATTGAAACCGACAGTGACACTGGCGGTGTCGCCCGGAGCCACAGGGGCATGAGTGTAGGTGGGAGTGGTGCAACCGCAGTTGGCACGCGCAGCAAGAATGAGCAAAGGCTCGTCGCCGGTGTTGACAACCTTGAAAGTGGTAGTAACCACACCCATTTCTTCGTTAAAGGCACCGAAATCGTGCTCGGTGGAAAGCCAATGGGCACCGGGGGCTGCATGCAAGGCAAGCCCTGATAACATTGCAGGCACTAAGGCCGTGAGAATACGCAGTTTCATAACAGCGGCAAAGATAGCAAACTTTTTTGTATAGTAATGCAAATCACTTATCAGGGGCAGTGACTTTGGGGGTGGAGTCCTTTATAGTGACTGTGTTGTCGTAGCTTGAGAAGTTCGACAGGCCGAGACCAAAGTCGGAAGCGGCGACATAGAGGTGCTCCATGATCTGGCTGTGGATCTGCTCGTAGGTAATCCACTCGGTGGTGTTGGTGAAGCAATAGATCTGCACAGGGATGCCGAACTCCACTTCTTCCATCAGGCGCACGAGCACAGTCTGATCCTGAGCGATACGCGGATGATTGTGAAGATAAGCAAAGGCGTATGCACGGAAGGCTCCGAGGTTAGTGGCCAGACCGGCCTGCAGGGGCGCCTGTGTGAGAGCCTCGCCGCCGTCGGCTGTGGCGTCAGTCACAAGCTTCTGCATTATGGGATATTTCTGGGCAATACCATCGAGGAAAGCCTTATCGGTGTTGAAAACAGACTGAGGATCAACATAGATAGGTCGCACAAAGCGGCGTGCACCACTCTCGGTCATGCCTCGGTAGTTGACAAACGATGTGCTGACGAGAGTGTGCGGCGGAAGCATAGCCACAGTGTTATCCCAGTTGCGAACCTTCACGGCTGTGAGGGTGACATCCATTACCGCACCGTTGGCATCGGTGTTAGGCACGACAATCCAGTCGCCAACACGCACCATGTCGTTATTCGACAGCTGCAGACCGGCCACGAAGCCCAGGATAGAGTCCCGGAAAATCAGCAACAAGGCGGCAGAGAAAGCACCCAGGCCGGCAAGCAGAGCAGCGGGCGACTTATCGAGCAGCACCGACGCGGCAACAATAGCAATGATGATCCACACTATGCCGCGACATACATTAAGGATACCGCGCAGGGGCACATTGCGGGTGTTGCGGGCGCTGACAAAGGTGAGCCACCACAACTCGAAGACTGCGTTGACGGCAATGCCGATAGTGATGAGCAGGTAGACCACGCTGCAGCGATAGAGCCAGGTGAGCACTGCCGAGTTTGACTCATAAGAAAATGCAAAGGGCAGGAAGGCCAAGAGCACTATAGGAGTAATGATATAGGAGCAACGCCTCAGAGTGTGAAGGTCGAGCATCGTGCGACCCCATGACACCCTGCGGATAAATCTGAGTCGCCGTGAAATAAACAATATGAGTTTCTGCAGAAGCAGACCGGCGGTGAGAGCTATGGCGAAGATCACCACTATATATGCGGCTTCCTGGGCCCACCGCACATTGTGAAGGCCTAAGGGAGAGAGCACTTTGTTGATGAAGTCCATCAACCACACAGCTATACTGTGTGAAGGGATGAGTGAGATAGTATGCATAGTTTAACGTGATTTATATTTCTAACAAAGGACAGGCGGGAATGTTCTTATCTCCCGCCGACAATACTAAATGCCGAGGCATAGGAAGTGAGGGGCAGAGCTCCGGCAATGTGGATATACAAGAAGCGGGCCTTGCGGACCCGCTTCTTCTTTGAAAACCCTAAAACTTTGTACCTTTTTTAGAAATTACACTAAACATAGAATTTTTGATGATCTGTCTTATCCCTTGTGATGTCATTTGCGATGCCATTAATGAGATAGTCATCGACACTAATGTTCTTCAATTACAGTGATCTCTCTTGAACTAAACAGCTGAATTCTTATTTACGCTGACAAAGTTACAACGACACAGTCATGCAGTCAAGAGAATATAGCGCAAATATAAATCAGATATAGCGAATAAAAACTATTATATATTGATTTAATGCAATTTAAGATAAACGGAATATACAATTAATATAAATCAATATTGAGGTATTAAAGGCTTAATTCGCGCACCTGGCGCTCAAAATCTTCGCGGTCGATGGCGCGATTCTTGAGCTTATTGCGATAGGTGTAGACCGTGTTGAGCGACAGACCGAGGAAGCGGGCAAGCTGAGGCGAATCAGTAATGCCGAGCCGCATGAAAGCGAGCAGGCGCAGCTCGGGAGTATAAGCGCCGTCGGGCCCTGTGGCGAGCTGACGGTCGGGCTGCATGAGCCGGTTGATTTCACTGACAAAATCGGGGTAGGCCTTGACAAAAGCGGCATCAAACAGCTCGTGAAACTTGCGAGTCTGCTCCTGCAGCATCTTGCCCGACTCAATCATGGCATAAAGCTCCGACACCTGACCGGCCTTGATCTTGCGGCCGGCCATGCGGTTAAACTCCTCAAGGCGCTCAATATAGCTTGAGCAGAGGTTGAGAATACGGCTGATATAGTCGTCTTTGACCGCAAGATTTTGCTTGAGGTGCTTTTCATAGACCCGCATTTTGCGTCGCTGAAGCAAATTGATGATAATGACAGCAGTGAGCGCAAGCAGAGCAGCGCCGAGTAGCCACACGGCGCGCATGAGGTTGCTGTGATCGCGCTTTGCCATGTTGGCATAAGTGCGCGAAATGATGGGAAGCGCCTCAGCCACCTGGAGTGTGCGGATGCGTGCGCCGGAGTTTATGGCATCTTCCTGCGATAGATTGAGATAGCGGTATGCACGGCCCAGTTCACCGGCCTCATACATAGCAGTGCCAACCGACTGCAGAGCGGTCGTTTCGCGCACTCCTGCGGCAGCATCGCCAATAGCAGCCATGACAAGCCAATAGAGATGCTCCGAGCGCGAATAATCGGGCATGGCAGCAGTGAGGGCAGCCAGTTCGGCCGCTGAGCGCGCATATAGGTTGTTATCTGGGGATACCGTCTCGAGCACCGTGCGCCAACCGGCCCGGGCTCGCGCCGTGTCGCCGTGATTGCGGGCAGCCTGCGCCTCATAAAAAAGATAGCGGGGCGAACCGGCAGGCTCATAGAGCAGCAACGAGTCGGTGGCATCAACAGCATAGCGGTGATACTTGCTGCGGAGCGAGTCGACAGTATAAAAGCTTTCTGCGAAAAGAAAAAGGCGGTTGCCGGCCTCGTAATATGTGCGCCTCTGGCACGGAGACAGCAACCGTGGCTCGAGAGAAGAATACAGATCGACGCTCTCGCGGATAGCGCCAGTCAGAGGCAGGCGCGACGCCTTGTGCATCGTGAAAGCAATCACATAGTCGCGGGCACCACGGGCAAGAGCCACCTTGAGCCCGAGGTCATAATAATGCAGCGCCGAGTCGGCATTAAACAAGCAATAAGCATTGCCGAGCTGCTCGATAAGACCAAGCGAATCAGCGGCATTGGCACAGGCGAGCGCCCTGCTGAGATCAGAGATTGAGTCGAGGCGCATGCGCTCATAATCGGCCTTATGGTCGAGATAATCGTCGAGAATGGCAACAGCCTCGTCGGTCGACATAGGCACAAGCAGCGGATGCCTCGGAAAAGCCGCCAAGGCCACCGCAAAGGTCATAAAAAGAGCAGTTATAGGTCTGAGAAGCATATATTTCGGAGATAAAGCACAAAAATACTCAATAAATATGGTGAGCACATCAAAAAACTCAAAAAAACACCGGAAAATTCACAAATAATTCGCGCCATTTATTGTAATTTTGTATGCAGCAAACCAGACAGCCCGAAATGAACAAGCTACAACTATACATAACCAAGTCGGTGAGGGGCTACAAGAACCTCGTGAACTTCAACCCGGCCGAAGATGTGAGCACCGGCATCACCGACGTGCGCGATGCCCTGGCCGAGGTCGACTATGACCCGGCTGAAAAAAACATCTTCTATCTGCTGCGCTACAGCGCGCAGGGAGTGTTTGTGGTAATTCTGCGCACGATCCCCGACAAGGCGCTCGACCACTTAGCAGCGTGGATATATGTGCCCAACGGCCTGCAGATCAACGCCACCGAACTTGAGGAAGTTGTGCGTGCCGTCACCCGCAAGGTGTCAGGGTCGGGCGTGAGCGAGAACGACATCGCCGACCTTCGCCGGCTCTTCGCCCGCGAATATATCATAGACCGCGAGGCACCGTCGATGGTGGCAATGGATGGCGACACCTACGCATTCAGCTACTACGCTACCGACGACAGACAGCTGAGTGATTTCTTCGGCAATCATCTGTTTCAGCCGGCCTATACCGCATATAAGGGCGTGTTGCTGCTCGATGCCAACTTAGGCATAGCCGGCCGATGCACCGACATCACCGCCGAGAAACCCGCCGAAATAACAGCCATGTATCCACCGGAGGACAACGCCTCGGAGTTTACGCCCTATATCTACGGGCTGCCATTCAACCGCCCCTTCCTGGCGGCAGTCGGCAGCGACGTCACCATCACCTGGCAGCGCCCCGGATTCGAACCTCAGCAACAGGTGGTTACCGTGGGTGCCACAGACTTCCGCCCCGAGGGTATCACCACAGACGAAGCCATAAAAACTATAAACTCTGCCTCGTTCCTGATAACGTCGCAGGACACCAAAGAGCCGCTGACGGGGTGTATCATCAAGGTCAACGGCCGCGAGATAAAAGGGCCGGTGACATTTACCCAGAGCGAACTCGACCAGGCGCAAGTGTGGGTGTCGTGCGAGGGCTTCTTCCCCTACTCGGCCCGCATGGATCTGGCCTCCACCACCCGCGCACTCGTGCAGATGCAGGAGCGCCGCAAGGTATATCGCTTCGAACTGCCACTGAAGTCGGCCGACTACGGTGGCCCCGTGCAGTTTGAAATCCGCAGCAAACGCGAAATCACCGATTCGCCGGTCGAAGGCTACGCCATGCTCGACACGCCGCAGGAGGGGCCGAACCGCACCAACTACCTGGCTTACAGAGGTGCCGGCCGCAGTAGCATGATGCAAAAAGCTATCTATGCAGCAGCGGGTCTTGTGGTCGGCATACTGATAGCATGGCTTTGCGGCCGATGCACATCGGGTGAAAACTCAGCTCCGGTGCAGACTCCGGCTGAGCAGGAGACATCTACGCCGCAGGCAACGGTACCGGTGGAGCAACTACCTCAGCAGCAGGCTCCCGCACAAGTCCAGGAGCCGGAAAAGCCCGCAGAGTCTAAGCCGGCAGAACCAACAGCACAGACCACAACGACGACAGCCGGAGATGCCGAGGCTATCGCCTATCTCGATTCTAAAAAACAGTGGGACCGCACCGAAATGGAGAAATATCCCCTGCTTCGCGGTCTGTGGGACGACATGAACACATATAAGCTCGCGGAAATACGCGACGTGTGGGCCAAGAAGCTCGCCGGCAGCGAGAACTTCAAGAAGGTCGTAGACGCTGCGACAAAGAGCATAAACAAAAATGCCAAACTGACTCGAAACAAGTCGCACTCGCCGACATATAACCCGCCGAGCGACAATGTAATAGGGTTCGTCGGATGGACATATTACGTGGATCCCTAATTATTGATAATGATTATTACACCCCGGTGCAAACTTTTGCGCCGGGGTGTTTGTTATAATGGCAAAAGAGGAAGAATGAGAGGTTGCCCGATGTGCAACAGCGCGAGATATGAAATCTCCAGGTGATTATGAGGCGTATGAAAGCGACGCCTGCGCAACAGACGAAAAACCTCTATCTTACCAACATAACACAATACACCCCGCCCCGACAGGCTGCCACACGGATTGACAAAAGCAGGCAGATGTCGGGGCGGGGACACATTATTATAATATATAGTCGTGGTCGCACCTAAAGGCGCTCCTATACATCAGGGGCGGCTCATAACCACAACCGGCGCGCCGCCACGCGGCACTTGGATGTGGCTACAATTCCAATCGCCTCCAAGGAGGCTCGGGCAGCTACGCTGCAGGCGCGGCGAGCGAGGGGCTATGTGCGTGAGCATGGCGGGTTCAGGGCGAGTCTTTGCAGACTCGTGACCTTCTGGGTCGGCGCTATCCGGGCCTAACCTCGCTTGCGCTCGGCAAGACCCGGTTACTTGGAGGGCGAGGACCTTCGGCCCTCGGGCGCTGTGGTAATATGGCGAATAGTATATGCGAACCGCGATGGATTAACTTAGCCATGTTTTTGATTATTTTGGTTAAAAAATGAAGAATTTTGGGGTGGTAACGGTTTTTTGGTGTTTTTGAGGTCGCAAGACTGCGATGGCTATGCTACTGCTGATTAACAGCAATTTAGGATAGTTATGTTTTAAAAGTATGTTTTATAACATTGCTATGGAAAACGTTAACAGCTAAATTTTTGCGCGATTTTTTGGTAATTTTTCAAAAATTTGTCTTACTTTTGCGAAATAATCCTGACTTATGCACATTTCAACGCAAAATACAGTACATTTTGTAGCATATACTTTTTAATCATTTTATGTCTAATTGTTTTTAGTATGAAAAAACTGTTTTTATTACTTGCGGCAATCGCTGTCCTGGCAATAGGAGCGTCGGCACAGACGCAGACTATTACCGGTACTGTCTACAGCGCTTCCGACAAGGAGCCGCTTATCGGCGCCTCGGTGCTCGCAGTAGGTAGCGGCAAGGGTACTTCTACCAACAACGACGGTAACTTCACTCTTGTAATCCCTACATCAGTCAAGACCCTGCGTTTCTCTTACGTAGGTATGAAAGAAAAGGAAGTCCCCGTATCTCCCAAGATGGAGGTTTATCTGGAGGACTCCAGCGAAATGCTTGACGAAGTCGTAGTTACCGGTTATGGTTCTGCCAAAAAGCTCGGTTCAGTGGTAGGTGCCGTATCTGTTGTGTCAGACAAAGTAATCGAGAACAAGCCCGTGCCCAACTTCGTTGACGCACTCCAGGGTCAGGTAGCAGGTCTGTCGATTCTGTCGTCGTCGGGTGACCCCTCATCGGTTCCCGCCGCTATCCGCATCCGTGGTGTCAACTCCATCTCGGCCGGTAATACCCCTCTGTTTATCATGGATGGTGCACCCGTGAGCGCAACAGTGTTCACCACCCTCAACCCCAACGACATCGAGAGCGTAACCGTGCTCAAAGACGCCGCCTCAACCGCCATCTACGGTAGCCGCGCCGCAAACGGTGTAATCGTTATCACATCTAAGCGAGGTAAATTCGGACAAAAAGCTCACGTGACCGTACGCGCCAACGTAGGTTGGTCGGCAGCCGTGCAGGACCCCGTGAAGATGATGAACGCCAAGCAGTATCTGCAGTTCCGCGAAATAATCGGTCAGCCAATGAATGAAATGGCCTACAAGGGCGTGAACGAATTCGGCATCGACACCGACTGGTCAAAGGAATTCATCAACGACAAATCAATGCTCTACTCTCTTGAGGCAAGTGTAAACGGAGGTGGCGAAAACAACAGCTACTATATTTCACTTAACCACTATGATCAGGATGGTATTATCGCCCGCTCGGGTATGCACCGCGAGGCACTCCGCGCGTCAATGACCATCAAGGCTAACGAATGGCTGCGCTTCGGGTTCTCATCTAACCTCGGTTTTGAAAGCTACGCAACAAACAACAACGTAACTACCGACGGTGTCTACAGCGCAAACCCGCTTGTAGCTGCCCGTAAGGCACTTCCTATTGATGCTCCCTACTACTGGGGTTATGAGGACGATGTATTCTACAAGGGCGACAAGGCTCAGTATCTGCACTTCTCTCAGATGGCAACTCCCGAATACTATGGTACATGGTATCGCGGTAAGCGCACCAATGTCACCGCCAATGTAAACTTATGGGAGCAAATCAACCCTGTCAATGGCCTAACAATCCGCGCACAGCAGGCAGCTATGGGCTTTGACTATCGCAACCAGGACGGCGGCATGTATCCCATTGAAGACCTCTATACTCCTATGGGAGATAAGATGGTGGGAACCGATCCTCTTTACCCCGGCTACCAGAATCCAGGCCGGTCAGCCGAGGCATTTCAGCGTATGTATCAGTTTACCTACACTAATACTGCAGAGTATCAGTTTACTGTAGCTGAAAAGAACAAATTTACAGTACTTGTTGGTCAAGAGTCTCTCATCTATAAGAACGTTTCCTTCTCGGTAAGCACAGAAGGTCAACTTGACAGACGACTGATGTTGCTCCATAATGGTACTGCGGAAATAAAATACGATAACATTGGTCAGAGCAAATCAGAGATGACTATGAACTCATTCTTCGGCACGCTCAACTATGAATTTGACAGTCGCTATATCTTCGACGCCAGCCTTCGTCGCGACGGTAGCTCGAAGTTTGCAACCGGCAATCGCTGGTCTACTTTCTACTCAGTAGGTGCGGCATGGAACGCCAAGAACGAGAAGTTCCTGCAGGACGTGAAGTGGCTCGACGACCTGAAAGTGCGTCTCGCATATGGTACAGCAGGTAACTCGGGCATCGGCTATTATGACTGGCAAGCAACTATGGGCGAAGGTAATACATACGAAGGCAAGCCAACCCTTGGAATTGGCCAGGCTCCCAATCACAAACTCACATGGGAAACTGTGAAAGGTTGGGACCTCGGTGTTAACATCGGCATCTTCAACCGCCTCGATGTAGAGCTCGACTTCTACAGCAAGAAAACCTGCGACATGCTTCTGAGTGTGCCTTGGTCGGCAACTACCGGTTACGGCTCAGGTGTAGCCAACGTGGGTAACATGACAAACAAGGGCTTCGAAGCAACCTTCAATGCAACATTGTTCCAAAACAAAGATTGGGTGTGGACTGCCCGCGTAAACTTCGCATATAACCGCAACCGTATTACCGAGCTGTTCAACGGCCAGGATCAATACGTAATTGCTAATACAGGAACAATCTTGAAAGTTGGAACCGCCTACGGCACAAACTACTGCGTGCGTTACGCAGGCGTGGACCCTGCCGACGGCAAGCAGTTATGGCTTGATAAAGACGGCAACCTTACCAAAGTATTCAACGAAGAGCGCGATGCAGTAGACACCGGCAAAAGCCGCTACGCACCCTGGTACGGCGGTTTCGGCACCGCAGTTAGCTGGAAGGGTCTGAGCCTCGGCATTGACTTCGCATGGGCAGCAAAGAAATATATGATCAACAACGACCAGTACTTCATCGAAAACCCCACAGACTTCGGTACATCATGGAACCAGACTACCAAGATGCTCACAATCTGGCAGAAACCCGGTGATATCACCGACGTGCCCAAATACGGTGAAGCAATCCAGTTTGACACCCGTCAACTCCAGGATGCATCGTTCCTGCGCATGAAGAACATCACCCTGTCATACACCCTTCCCAAAAAGATCGTGAACAAGGCAGGACTTGAAAGCGTGATGTTCCACTTCACCGGCCGCAACCTCCTGACCTTCACTAACTTCAAGGGCTATGATCCCGAACCAGAAGGCAACCTCGTGGTATTCCACTACCCCAACACCCGCAACTATGAGTTCGGCGTGGAAGTACAGTTCTAATCTCTCAAAATCACGACACTTACAATGAAAAAATCAATATTATCTCTGCTTCTGTTGGGTGCGGTTGTCACATCTTGCGACATGTCCCTAAAACCGGCAGGAACAATAGACCCCGAAAGCGAACTCTTCTTCACGGATATGACCAAACTGCGCACAGGCATGTACTCAAGTTTCCGCGGAGCATGCACTGGAGCCTACCTGACATACCCTGACCTGATGGCAGACCACTTCAACGGCACCATTGACAATGGTAACCGCAACGGTATCATCGCCAACAAGCTCTTCACCACATCAACAAGCGAATTCAGCAGTGTTTACTCTGCATGCTATGGTAGCATCGCTTCAATCAATTTTAACATTGAAGAATTTGAGAAGTTCCGCACCACCCACGTGCTGACTGACGAGCAGCTTGTTCTACTTGACTTATACGAGGGTGAGGCTAAGTTCTTCCGTGCATACCGCTACTGGTATCTGTTTGACCACTTCTGCCAGCACTATAGTGCAGATAAGGGAGATGACCCCGCACTCGGTCTTTGTATTACAACAAAATACAATCCAACCGGTGACAACAGCACCTATCCCGGCCGCTCGACGATGAACGAGACTCTCAAACTCATTAATGATGATATAACTGATGCATATAACAGCATCCTTGCATACGAGAATATATACAGTATTACTCCTTCGTCTCAGAGTGCATATCTCAACAGTGATATCGTAAAAGCGTTCGAAGCCCGCATCAAGTTAAACCTTGAAGACTACGACGGCGCGATAGCTGCTGCAGAGCCGATTATAGAAAGCAATCGTTATCCTTTGACACCCTACTCGGCATACGAAAAGATTTGGACAAACGATACCGGTACAGAGCTTTTGATGGTACCCTATGCAAGCGCAAGTGAAGGCGGCGCAGCATCTTTATGGAGCGTTTATAACAGCACAAAGTCAGTAGATGAAGCCGACTACATTCCATGTGAACCTCTTCTGATGTCATACGACCGCACCAATGACGCTCGCTTTAATTCTTTCTTCAAAGGTCAAAACCTGAATATTGATGCCGAAGACTATACAGCCTATATTTTGGTCAAATGGCCCGGGAACTCAGAACTCGGAACAGGTATGCTCAACAAAGCCAAGCCTTTCCGTTCTTCCGAACTGTATCTGATTCTCGCAGAAGCATACGCAGAGAAGGGCACCAACGAGTCTAAAGGTCTTGATTATCTCAATACACTGCTGAAGGCCCGTTATAAAGCCAACAAGTTTACAAACCTCGATCTCAGCGGCGAAGACCTGATCGACCGCATCCGCGAAGAGCGCTCCAAGGAGTTTGTGGCCGAAGGCTTCCGTCTGTCAGACCTCAAGCGCTGGGGCTTAGGCTTTACCCGCGATATCGACTATCCGGAAGTAGATCAGCTCGCAGGCAACCGCACTCCTCTTAGCGAAGCTCTTAACCCGCTTGGCGGCCGTGTGAAGTACTCCCCCAACGACCCCTTCTACACCTGGCCTATTCCTTCTGACGAAATGGACATCAACCCTCAGCTTAAAGGTCAGCAGAACCCCGGTTACTAATGTCGAATCTTTAGCAACAACAGCAACACAATGAAACTTAATAAAATATTTGCATTTACTCTGACAGCCTTGGCTCTGACAGCCTGCTCAGACGACGATAGCTTTAACTCGGCATCGGACGTGACCGTATCAATGGGTGAAGCCACCATAGATGCTCTTGAAGATTATATCGGTACAGAATCATTCTGCTACGTTCCAATCAAGCTTTCGGGCAAGGCTAACGGCCCTGTAAAAGTAACAGTGGCAGTAGAAGAAGACTTTAATAATGGCGCTATCGAGACTGCAC
>CAZAME010000023.1:0-23614 GCA_964486445.1 uncultured Bacteroides sp.
GTAAGGCTTTCCGCAATGAGATTGTTGCCCGCCAGTTTATCTTCCGTATGCGCGAATTTGAGCAGATGGAAATGCAATTTTTTGTACGCCCCGGCGAAGAACTCAAGTGGTTCCAGGCATGGAAGGAAGAGCGTCTGCGTTGGCACAAGGCTCTCGGTCTCGGCGATGAGAAATATCGCTATCATGATCATGACAAACTGGCTCATTATGCCAATGCCGCAACAGATATCGAGTTCCTTATGCCTTTCGGATTCAAGGAAGTGGAGGGTATACATTCACGCACAAACTTCGACCTCTCGCAGCATGAGAAATTCTCGGGAAAGAATATCAAATACTTTGATCCGGAACTCAATGAAAGCTATGTGCCATACGTGATCGAGACTTCGATAGGTGTTGACCGCATGTTCCTGTCGGTTCTGTGCTCATCGTATGAGGAACAGCAGCTTGAAGGTGGAGATACTCGTGTTGTGCTTCATTTGCCTGCAGCACTTGCTCCTGTGAAGTGTGCCGTGATGCCTCTTGTGCGTAAAGACGGTCTGCCCGAAAAGGCACAGGCTATTGTCAATGATCTCAAATTTGACTTCGCCACCCGTTATGACGAGAAGGACTCTATCGGCAAGCGCTATCGTCGCCAGGATGCCATCGGCACACCTTTCTGCATCACCGTTGACCACCAGACTCTCGAGGATAACACAGTGACACTGCGTCATCGCGACTCTATGCAGCAGGAGCGTGTGAATGTTGATGATCTTCACAAGTTGATTCACGATAACGTGAGTCTGACATCGCTTCTGCGTCGCCTCGGTTAAGGCACGGTATATATAGTAACAGATAAAACACGTAAAGACAATGCAATCAGCCCTCCCAAATGCAGTGCGCCGACCGAGCAAGAAATTGCTGGGCTGGGGTATAGTGATAGTGATTCTTGTGGCGCTCGTTTCATATGGTGTAAGCACATATAACTCGCTTAATCTTGCATCGAAAGATGTTGATGCCGCGTGGTCGAAAGTGCAGGTACAGTATCAACGCCGAGCTGACCTTATTCCTAATCTGGTAAACTCGGTGAAAGGCTATACTGCTCATGAATCGGGTACACTGGAGGCTGTGACAAATGCGCGAGCCGGTCTTGCATCGGCCGAGCAGGTTGCGATGCAGTCGAAGGACACTCCTGCACCGCTCACCGAGCAGGAGATGCAGAATTATCTGGCGGCTCAGGATCGACTGAAAAGTGCGTTGTCGGTGTATGTCAATGCCGTCCATGAAGCATATCCCGAGCTTAAGGCTAACAGTCTTTTTGAAGAGCTCAATGTGCAGCTTGAAGGCACTGAAAACCGCATAGCCACGGAGCGAGGCCGCTACACCGAGATTGTGCGAGACTATAATATTAAGGTGTCGCGCTTCCCGGCGGTGCTTTTTGCCCGTATGCTGGGTTTTGGCGAGCGCCCGCAATTTCAAGCTACGGCCGAGGCTCAGTCGGCACCGGTTGTCCAGTTTTGATAATTAGCTAATTTTAAATTCAAGACATTGATGAAAAATATATTATTAGCAATCCTGGCATTTTTGGCATTGTTGTTGATAGCTTGTGATGACAACGCCAAAGACACATGGGAAGAATACAAGGGCTGGCGCGATGCAAACAACAGCTGGCTTGCAGAGCAAGAGCAGCTTAAGAATGCCGATGGCACACCGGTGTATGAGAAGTTGGTTGCTCCTTGGAATCCCCAAGGGTATGTGCTCATCAAGTATATCAACGATCGTGCTCTTACTGAGGGTAACTTATCACCTATGTATACAAGCCGAATAGATGTGCGATATCATGTAGAGCTCTATAACGGCAAGGGTGTAGACTCGTCGGATCTTCAGACTAAATGGGGAAAGGGCATTTACCGCACTAATCTCAATGAAGTTGTCGAAGGGTGGGCTCTTGCACTTGGTCAGATGCGGGTGGGAGATACCGCAGAGGTACTGGTGCCTTACTCTATGGCATACGGTATGAGTGGAAGCGGTTCGATATTGCCTTACAGCAATTTACGCTTTGGCATACGACTTGTTGACATAGTTAATTACGAGACCCGGCCTTGACTCCGGTTCTATACATAGCAAGGCGACTTACACTGAGAGGCGGGCGCGATAACAGGCGCTCGCCTTCGGTGTGGATAGCCGCAGCCTCAGTGGCACTTACTGTTGCCGTGCTGTTGCTTACGCTTGCTGTGGTTGGCGGATTTCGTGAAGGAATTGTCGCAAAGGTCAGGGGGCTGCAGCCCGATTTATATGTCATGCCGGCATATAGTTATGAGACAGGAGAGTCTGCATCCTATATAAGGATGAATGACTCGTTGTCGATGCTTATTACGGCTGCATTGCCTCAAGGAGTAGGCCAGAGTCTAAAGTTGCAGTATCCGGCAGTGCTCAAGACGGATGATAATTTTTCGGCATTGATGCTCAATGCATTTGACGGCGAGCATGACTATGCTTTTGAAAAATCTATTGTCAAGGAAGGTGAAATTCCGGATTACGATACAGGTGAGGGAGACAATACACTCGTTCTTCCTGTAGCTGTGGCTCGTGCCCTTGGCATAGCTGTGGGTGACAAAATCGATTGCTATTTTTTTGTAAACGGCAACATCAAAGCGCGTAAACCACAGGTAGCTGCTTTGTATGAGTCGGGCTTTGGCGAGAATGACCGCACGATGGCCTATACCTCTTTGCGTTGGTTGCAGAAAGTGGCAGGCATTGATTCTCTGTCAGGCACAACAATAGAAGTGCGTGGGCTTGCAGATGTAGCAGATGCGCCGGCCGTAGCAGAACATTTGCAGACTGCATTGCTCGACGCTGTGGCTATGGGTGCAATTTCTCAGGTATACCCGGTTGATAATGTGCAACATAGAGCTTCGGTTTACTTCAGTTGGCTTGATCTGCTTGACACAAATGTCGTGGTGATATTCATCCTTATGGCGTGTGTTGCAGGATTTACTTTGATTGCAAGTCTGTTTATTCTCATACTCGAAAATGTGCAGGCAATCGGAGTGTTGCGGGCTATCGGCATGACCGTTGGAGGTGTGCGCGATGTATTTGTTTTCTTGGCCTTGAGATATGTGCTTGCCGGCATGGTGGCCGGGAATATTATCGGGCTTGGCATAATTTTTGCTCAAAAACAATGGGAGTTCATGCTGCTCAACCCGGAAATGTATTACCTGTCGGCGGTCCCGGTGTCAATAAATGTGAGCGACATAGTGTGGCTTAATCTGGCCGTTTTGGCCGTGGCGTGGGCAGTGATGATTTTGCCTGCCAGATTGGTTGCAACAGTGCGTCCGGCTCAAACAATGCAATACGAATAATTGTTTAAATATTTGGAATATCAACGCTAATTCATCATATAGAGAAACTCATGATACAAGACAATCTCGAAAAACAGCTTATCGAGAGTATACAAGAACGTAAAGGCCACAATATCACGGTGGTTGATATGTCGCACATAGAGAGTGCCGCGGCATCAAAATTCATAATTGCCGAGGGTAACTCTACAACTCACGTAGATTCAATTGCCGACTGCGTGCGCGATTTCATGCTTGAAAATTATCGTATAAAACCATATAACTACGACGGTTATACAGCTTCGGAATGGATAGTTATTGATTATGGATCAATTTTGGTGCACATATTTCTGCCTCAGGCTCGTCAGCGCTATAATCTTGAAGAGTTGTGGAGCGATGCCGTAATAACCGAGATTCCTGATATATACTAAAACGAAAAAAATCGCGACGGTCGTGACACGATCGCCTGTCAATATTCAATTTCCACACCTACACGCAACATTATGCCAATAAAGAACCCAATGCAACCTCGCATAACACCCAAAGGCCAGCCGAAGAAGAATCCTTTTGGCTTCAGCATGTATTGGATGTATGCCATCATCTTCCTGTTTCTGATTGCAGTCTTCTACTTTGACGAGAATACGATCACAAAGGATGTTGACTACTCGCAGTTTCAGACTTATGTAGAGCGCGATCACGGTATCAATAAGATAGTTGTGTATACCGACAAGAAAGAAATGGAGGGTTTCCTCACGGATTCGCTTGCGGCGGCACTCTTCAAGGGTCAGTATGAGAGGTCTAAAGGTGCATCGGCGAAAGTTATAACAACAATTCCGTCGGCCGACAAGATTGACTCCAAAATTGAGTACTGGCGGGCTAACGGCATGTTTGACGGAGAAGTTAAATATGAGAATTCAAGCGGATTCGGCAGTCTGCTTTGGTCATTTGGCCCTGTGCTTCTTATTGTAGCATTCTGGCTGTTTATGATGAAGCGCATGTCGGGCGGAGGAGGTGCCGGCAGCGGTGTATTCAGTGTGGGTAAGTCGAAAGCACAACTGTTTGACAAGGATAATGCCAACAAGGTTACATTTAATGATGTGGCCGGTTTATCGGAGGCAAAGACCGAGATCGAGGAGATTGTAGAATTCCTCAAGAATCCGCAGCGATACACCGATCTTGGTGGCAAAATACCAAAGGGCGCCCTTCTTGTCGGCCCTCCAGGAACAGGTAAAACCCTGCTTGCTAAAGCTGTGGCAGGTGAAGCCAATGTGCCTTTCTTCTCAATGTCGGGTAGCGACTTTGTGGAAATGTTTGTGGGTGTCGGAGCCAGCCGTGTGCGCGATCTATTCCGACAGGCTAAGGAAAAGTCGCCGTGTATCATCTTTATCGATGAAATTGATGCGGTAGGTCGTGCCCGAGGTCGCAACCCGAATATGGGCGCTAACGATGAACGCGAAAATACACTCAACCAGCTGCTTATAGAGATGGATGGTTTTGGCACCAACAGTGGTGTCATCATTCTGGCTGCAACTAACCGTGCAGACATTCTCGACAAGGCGCTTCTGCGTGCCGGTCGTTTTGATCGTCAGATTTTCGTGGATCTGCCCGACCTGAAAGACCGTATTGAAATTTTTAAAGTGCATCTGCGCAAGATTAAAACTGATGAAGGGCTTGATATTGATCTGCTTGCCCGTCAGACTCCGGGCTTCTCAGGTGCTGATATCGCCAATGTCTGCAACGAGGCTGCGCTGATTGCGGCCCGACACAACAAGAAGTCGGTTGGTAAGGAAGACTTTGTTGCAGCTGTAGACCGTATTATCGGTGGTCTGGAGAAGCGCAATAAAATTATGACCGACGAGGAGAAGCGTGCAATAGCCGTGCATGAGGCCGGTCACGCTACAGTGTCGTGGTTCCTTCGTTATGCCAATCCGCTTATAAAAGTTACGATTGTTCCCCGCGGTAAGGCTCTTGGAGCCGCATGGTATCTGCCCGAAGAACGCCAGATTACTCCATCGCAGGCTATTCTCGATAATATTTGCGCTACGCTCGGTGGCCGTGCTGCCGAAGAATTATTCCTTGGTCGTATTTCTACAGGTGCAGCAAATGACCTTGAGCGAGTGACAAAGCAGGCATACGCTATGGTAGTGTATTATGGCATGAGTGATAAGATGCCAAACTTGAGCTACTATGATTCGTCGGGACAGGACTATGGTTTCAGCAAGCCTTACAGCGATGAGCGAGCCCGTATTATCGATGAGGAAGTGTCGCGCATCATCGCTGAGCAGTATCAGCGTGCCAAGGATATCCTGCTTCAGCAGGCCAAGGGACATGGTGAATTGGCTGACGTTCTCATTACCCGTGAAGTTATCTTTACTGAAGATGTGGAGAAAATCTTTGGAAAGCGCCAGTGGGCATCGCGCACCGACGAGATCTTATCTGCTGAGAGCGGAAAAACAGAAGAAAAAAGCGACAAACATCTGATTTCTGATAATATTGAAGATGCTGAAGCAGAGGATGTCGTTGTGAAGAATGGTGACGAGAAGGATGCCGCTGCAGAATCTGAAGAAAAGAATGCTGATGATGACTCCGCGACGCCACCGCCGTTTAACCCGGATACAGTGAAGTGATGCGTAATAAACTCAATATTTTTACGGCGATGCTGCTCTTATGGGCGGCATTGCCTGTTTTTGCCTCAGAACCCGAGGTGCCGATTGATGAGGAAGACGTATATTTCCTGCTTGTCGGCCAGGCAGATGATGCAATTAAGGAAGAACGATATCAAGATGCTGCCGACAGACTTGTCGAGGCCATGGGGGTGCGCCCAGAGTCGGCATCAAATGTGTTGCTTCTGTCGAATCTGGGCATGGTATACAGCTATATGGATAAGGACACACTTGCATTGGAGACACTTGATCGTGCGCACGAGATGGCTCCGTCAATGGTGACAGTGCTTGACAACCGGGCACGGGTGCTGTTTAAGCTTGGCCGTGATAATGACGCATACGACGACTTTGGCAGAATCATAGAGCTTGATTCTCTCAACAGTGAAGCGCGTTATTACCATGGCATGATAGCTTTGTATAATGGTAGGGCAGATGTGGCAGCACGGGATTTTGATGTGCTTCAAGGCCGTTTCCCAGACAGCGACCGCACACTTGTGGCTCTGGCTTCATATTATTCTCTGTTGCGTCATGATAAGGAGGCAATACCTTATTATAAGAGGTTGATAGAGAAAGATCCATCTGCTGAATTTTATGCTTCTTTAGCCGGATGTTATCTCGCAATCGGTGATTTGAGTAATGCATCGGAAACTATTGCCGACGGATTGCATGAGTATCCTAAAGATCCTGAATTATATTATTATCGGGCTTGGCTAAACCGCGACCGACATTTGCAGAAGGACGCGAGGGCTGATGCACAGATTGCAATTGAGCTTGGGGCCAATCCGGCACGGGTTCAGGCGTTGTTTGAGTAAGAGCCTCTTTCACAAGCTATTTTTTTCAAGGTATGCTTTACGACGGATTTCAGACCGGGTGATAATTCACTTTGTCTGAGCAACTGCAGTGTGTCATACAATTCATCTATCAGCTCAGGATAGTGACGACATTGCGCGAAAGCTTGTTTTATGCAGAAGGCGCGCACGGCGTATGGCGCTTGTGAAATGATGTTAGACATGCAGAACTCAAGGTAGTCGGTGCGAATATCTTCGATATCGCAAGGCATTGCTTCGAGCAGATTGAGCAGAAGCCGGCGTTTACCATCGTGCTTAGTAGCGAGCAGTATATCAATGAATCTGTTGCGGTAAGGAATTAACCTGACTCTGTGGGCTGCCGAAAAGTGTGTTAAGATCCACAGGGCATTGTAAGCAACTCTGTCATTGGGGGCCGAGATAAGCTCCAATAAATGAGCACACAATCCCTCGTTTCCAGGCGCGCAAACTTCCATACATAGAAACTTAATGTCACGAATATGAAGTCGTTCAGTCAGGGAATTTCTTAAATCACACATATCTGTCTTTTTGACGAATCTTTATGGTGAGTCGTTTGCGCAAAGTTATGGAATATATCGGATAGAAGCAAATGATAATCAAAGCCTCCCACAAACATCTCACAGAGCATGACGTTTGTGGGAGGCAGGGATGCCCCTTATTTGTCAAAAAAAACTACAGTATAACTTTCTTTACAGAAGATCCTTGTCGGCGGATATAAAGTCCGGATGTTGGATTCTGTATGCGTATTCCCTGCAGATTGTAGTATTCGGTCGGAGCATCAGTGTCGTCAGCAAATGTGTCGGATATTGATACCTGAGGTCTGCCAAGATCATATCGAGCGGCAAGAATACCCCATTTTACAGGAGCTTCAGTCTTTGTGCCATCAGAGAGGGTGAAGGCTGCATTTCCGCGTGCTGTGAGGTAAAGAGCGCCGTTATTGTAGTCCAGCGCTACATTCTGGCAAGAGGGGACACCTCCACCGGTGACGATGTTATATTGTCCTTCCGGCAAGAGAGCTTCGAGTGTTGCCGCATCGTATCGGCGTAAAAAGACGCCGACCGTATTGTTCATCACGTATCCGAACACGTATATAGACTCATTGTCGGTAGTAGAGGGGATGACCCGGAAGTAGCCGGTAAGTCCGGTTTTTGCAATGGCGCTTGGCTTATCCCAATTGTCGTCGCGGCTATTGCGGGCTGCCTTCCAAGCGCCGGTAGCAGCGTCGAGTTTGACGATAAAGCCTTCGCGTATAGATCCCTGAGTAGCAGTGACAAAGTTATTGCTATTATCAGGATCAGAGAATTTGAGATTATATTGTCCACAAAGATATACAGCGTCATCAATTACACTGATGCCAACATTCTGAAGCGCGTTTTTACCATCTACTTTCTCTCCTTGGAAACACTTAGCCCACAGAACTTGGAGATTTGAGTCTGTGGCAAGTACAAGAGGACTCATGATTGAAGAAGGTGACAAGGTAAAGTCGCCGGCCTTAAGACTTGCATTATCCTGACCTACGATATAGCCCTGGCAGTAGAGTTTGCCATCTGCCCATTTGAGTTTCTGGCTATACGAAGCGGCACATGTTCCGGATAATTCAAGGCTGTTGCGATAGAAGCCATCGCTGTCAAGGCCGAGAATCATGAAGTCGCCGCAGATGCCCTGAGAATCACCATTCCATGACTGGGTGTTTGATGGCGTGAAAACAGCAGGTTGGCCCTGCGCCCGCTCGATGGTTACGGGGTTGCGATAGTTGAGTGCTATATAGATATTGTCCTTGTCATCGACAGTGCCACCGGTGACATTGAAAACATCGGGCCAGAAAGAAGCATAGTTGCCAGAGGCTGCCGGACCGGGCTCAGTGGAGAAGTCAATCATACGATTCCACTCGATATAACCATCGGCTGAAATTTTGGTGACTGCAATTTTGTAGTATCGTCGGTCGCAGGTCCAATCGATTTCGTAGGGGGTGCCATCGGCATTATAGAGGCAGATGTTTTTGTCGGTCATACCGTCGGTGTGGCGAACCTTTGACACAGTGACAACACCGCCGTCGGAGGTAGCGGCACAGAAGCCTGCGTTATTAGCAAAGTCACCGCTGTTGGAGTAGACACACCATAATTTGTTGCCTGAAGCGTCGGTTTTGATGAGTGTGTAGTTGTTGTTCTGTGAGTTGCCTGCGTTATAAAGAGCACCGGTATATACGACAGATCCGGCGTATGAGATTTCGGATTCGGTCTCTGTGGAGCCGTATGTACCAAACCAGTAAATGTTGCCGTTGTCATCCAAAGATATTTCCGTTGCCTGATCGCCGGCAGTAGTAGGGCCATCAATGAGATTACCCCAGACAGGAGTGGGAGTTTGAGCGGACATTCCGAGCGCCATGGTGACGCTGAACAGACAGAGTAGTTGTTTTTTCATATTGAAACGGTAAAAAAAATTATTTTGCGCTGCAAAATTAGATATTGGATAGAGGGTGTGAAATACCGTTTTTGTGGTATTTTATTCGGAAATCAATAGCATAAGAATACTCATTTTTCGGTATTTCGGGTGAGTGATGGTCACAGTAATTTTGCACTACCGATTTACACCGGTCATAGAGACAATGAGAATTCTTATAGCAATAATATTTTCAATCTACAGCATTTCGTTGCATGCGCAGAATCTTCACGGTCGGGTCACCGATGCCGTCACGGGAGAGGCAATACAATATGTAAATGTTTCGGTCACTCCCGGGAAGCATCTTGTCGTTACAGATGAATCAGGAGTATGGCAAATGAATTTGCCGGCTGGCAGATATAGGGTCGTATTTTCATACGTAGGCATGCGGACCGACACGATGACAGTTTCTGTGCCCCGAAGCAAAGCATTGAATATAAAAATGCGTGAAGAGGCTGAAATGCTTAAGGAGGTAGTGATTACAGCTCGGGAAAGTCACGGTATGACGAGTTCATCGCGCATAGACCGCTCGGCCATGGAGCATTTGCAACCAACAAGTTTTACCGATCTGCTGGAGCTTTTACCCGGAAATGTGTCGCAGACACCCGATATGGGGAAAGCCAACACTATAACTCTGCGTGAGACCGGAGCCGTTACTGCAACCGGTGCACGCACAGACATGAGTGATGACTACGCCATAACATCACTTGGAACAATGTTTATGGTTGACGGCGCTCCTGTCAACACTGATGCCAATATGCAGACTGTGCCGTCGGCAAGCTCGACAGATCCTGAAGCACGCAGAAACGTCACAAATAAAGGTGTGGATATGCGCACCATTTCTACAGACAATATTGAGAGCGTGGAGATTGTACGCGGTATACCATCGGCTGAATATGGTAATCTCACGTCGGGATTTGTGAATATCAAGCGAATACGCAAGGAGACTCCGCTGACAGCTCGATTTAAGGCCGATGAATATAGCAAACTTTTTTCTGTAGGGAAAGGCTTAGGGATAGGTAGACAGGTGATAAACGCAGATGTCGGCTACCTTGATTCGCGTTCAGACCCAAGGGATCCGCGAGAAAACTACAAACGCCTCAATGCATCGGCGCGTGGGCGTTTTGTATTCGGATCAGACGCTTCGGCAGTGCAGACCTACTGGAATATCGGGGGAGACTATACGGGATCTTTTGACAATGTAAAGCAGGATCCGGACCTGAATTTCAATAAGATAGATGAGTTTAAAAGCTCATATAACCGTATGGCGCTAACCACTGATTTAAGCGTGAGGTTTCAGAAGATTAGTTGGCTTGAGGCAGTGAGGTTAAACGGCTCGCTCAGTTATCAGCACGACAGGCTGAGGCGTCGCAAGCAAGTGGCTCCACAGCGTGCATCGGTGGCACCGACATCTATGGAAGAAGGAGTCAGCGACGGCCACTATCTCCTGCAGGAATATATTGCTGATTTTGTGAGCGACGGCAAGCCGATGACGCTATTTCTTAAGCTCAGTGGCCTCGGCAAAGTGAGAACGGGCTTAATGAAACATATATATAAAGCCGGAGCTGAGTTGTCGACAACGAAAAATTACGGCGAAGGCCAGGTATATGACCTCACACGGCCATTGGGAGCAACGTGGACAACACGACCGAGGGCTTATAAAGATATTCCGGCGTTGAATGTACTGTCGGCGTATGTTGAGGATAATACCAGTGTAATGATCGGGCAATCGCAGCTCGAGGTACAGATAGGAGTGCGCACGCAGTCGCTTGCAGGACTTGATTCGCGGTTTGAACTTGCCGGTAAGGTGTATATTGATCCACGACTAAATGCTGTGTATCATTTTCCTGCGTTTAACGGTGGCGGTACGCCGGTTCGTTTTCTGATAGCCGGTGGCTACGGCGTGACAACCAAGATGCCGACAATAGATTATTTGTATCCTCAGGTGCATTACAACGACCTGATTCAGCTGAATTATTATGATGTCAAGGACCCGCTAAATTGCAGTAGGGTGAGCCTGCGCACATATATTGATGATCCTACTAATTATAACCTGAAGGCTGCGCGCAACCGCAAGTGGGAGATACGATTGGGTGCTGATTGGGGGATGAATAGATTGTCAATTACGTATTTCAGTGAAAAGATGAGGTCGGGGTATCGTTATTCGAGTATATATGGCGCCTATGCGTTGCGCCGCTATGATGCATCGGCCATAGAGCCGGGTTCGTTGTCGGCGCCACCCGAACTTGACAATCTGCCATATAAAGATATATGTGTGCTCGACGGTTACCGCAAGGTGACTAATGGCAGCCGCATCGACAAGCAGGGCATAGAGTTTCAGATTAATACTGCACGCTGGAGTGCTATAGGAACATCGCTGATTGTGAATGGCGCATGGCTGCGTAGCCGTTACTCAAATTCACAAATGCTCTATACTCCGGTGAGTGATGTGGTGGGAGGTGTAGCGGTGAGTGACCTATATGTCGGAATCTATGATACCGATGACGGGCGCGTAAGCGAGCAATTCAACACTAACTTTATGTTTGACACTCAGATACCTCGCTGGGGGTTGGTCTTCTCAACGTCTGTGCAATGTATGTGGTATCTTAAAACACGCCGTCTGCGTGAAAGCGGTATGCCTGTGGCGTATATGAGTGCAGATGACGGACAGATACACGTATACGCAGAGGATGACCAGTCAGATATGATGCTTGGATATCTTGTGCGACACTTTAGCGAGGCTACATTTAAGACACAGACCGTGCCCCCCGCAGTTTATCTCAATCTTAAGGCGACCAAGCAAATAGGTAAACATCTTAAAGTATCGGCGTTTGTGAATAGAATTGTAGACTATCTTCCGGATTATAAAAGTAATGGTCTGACGATAAGACGAACATCCAGTGCTTACTTCGGCATGGAGGCCAATCTGCTATTCTGATAAATAATGAAATAAATCTTATATGAAAAATCTGATTTTTAGAATTGTAATGTATTTGCCGATGATATGTGCATTCACTGCGTGTGATGATGCACTTACGTCGGGCGGAAATATGCGCACAGCTGTGTCGGTAAACTTGACACTGCCGCAACTATCTGATGGCGCTGAAGTGGTTGACCAGATTTATACTTTTATAAATATAAGTTCGGGCACTGAATATGAGTTCAGTCGAAATGCCGAAATTCAGCTTGTAGCGGGATTGTATGATGTGACATATACAGCTCGTGTGTTTGTGAAGGGTGCATCAAATACATCATTGAGGGCAAATGCATCAAGTGTAGCTATAACCGGAGCAAGTGTGCAGATAAGTCTTACTGCATATAACATGGTAGAAACCGATGATTTGATAATTGCAGAAATATTTTTTACAGGCACATTACAGACATCGGGAAACCAATACTATGGGGATGACTATGTGAAGCTTTACAACAATACCGATCATGTGATATATGCAGATGGGTTGACATTATTTGAATCAAAATTTCTGACAACACGCAAATATGATTATCAGCCCGACATAATGAGTGAGGCTATGACGGTGCAGGCTCTTTATACTGTGCCGGGCACAGGAAAAGACGTTGCCGTGAACCCCGGTGAGTATCTGTTGATAGCTGATACGGGCATTGACCACAGAGTAGCCAATCCAAATTCGTTTGACCTCAGTCATGCCGACTTTGAGTGGTATGATGTGTCGACAAAGCCCAATAATCTTGATATAGACGGAATTGTGCCAAATATGGACAAGTGGTATTGCTATACTCAGTCTTTCTGGGTATTGCATAACCGGGGATTCAAAGCCTTTGGTATAGCGCGAATTCCGGTTGACCGTGATACTTATTTACGGGATTACCGCTATACATACGAATACGAGGAAATAACAGCAGTAGGTACATTCCCTATGTCGCAAACGGCATATATGCTACCGAATAAGTGGATTGTAGATGTTGTGAATTGCTCTGTTGATGCCGTCTATGCCTGGAATGTGTGTGATGCATCGCTTGACTGCGGTTGGACCGGCTGTGGGACTATAGATCATGACAAGACACGGTATTTCCGAAGTGTTCGACGCAAGTTGCTTTATATAGCAGACGATGGGCGGCCTATATTTGCCGACACCAATAACTCCACGGTTGATTTCAACAAGATGTGTATACCGTCGGAAATTGAGAATCAGCATGCGGCAATCGACATAAATGGTACACCCTGCACACAGGAAACTTACGATGGCTATGTAGTCAAAAAGTGAAGATGAATAGAGCATTGTTATCTTTGTTGCCGACGATGATCTGTTGTGTATGGCTGACTGCCGGGGCTTGTGAAGTTGATTCTGCTGCGGTGGCTGTGCGGGAAGCTGTCATTGAGAGTCGGTGCGGACTATGGCAACTGGCAGATCTTGCATTTGAAAATCCGGCAGTGAATCAGTGGCGTATGACAAACGGGTACACCAATGTCGGCACTTCATATATTTGTCGTAAGGACAAAAATAATCCGGATCTCCGCGACGGCAGTGGCGACAGTTACTGGCAGCTTGGAGCAAGCACTTATACAAAATACCGCACGTCTACATTGTGGGGGCATGCTTCATACATCAATGGTAAAACCACCGATGTCGTGTGGAATGAAACGGCTGACAAGGATCTGCTATATCCTTATCTGTTAGCCGATTCAATGGGAGGTGACTTGAAAATGGAACGATATTGTTTCAGCGGAGGTTATGCTGATCATAATGAAAAATGGGCATGGGGTGCAAAGATGAGCTATGATGCCACGCTGCAATACCGCGATGTTGATCCAAGGCCACGTAATGTGGTCGGGCGATTGGAAGTTTCTGCCGGCGCGATGATGCGGTTAATAGGTGTATATCATGTAGGCGTTGCATTTAATCTACTTAAATATAAGCAGACAAACGATATTGACTTCAAAAGTGAAATGGGCGTTGATAAAATATTTCATCTCACCGGTATGGCAACTCATTATAACCGCTTTGCCGGAAATGGATTGTCTACGTATTACGACGGTTATAGATATGGAGTAGACTTAAATTTATATCCGGCTGATAATAAGGGCTTTTTTGCGACGGTGCGGCTGAGCCGACTGACATTCAAAAATATTTTATCAGACATGAATAAATTGCCATTGGCATCGGTGTGGCATAATCAGCTCAGTGCTCAGGCCGGATGGTTTAGCGGTGTTGGCGATATGTTTGGCGGAGTATCGGCACAGGTAGAAGTCTTTCGCCGTCATGGAAAAGAAAATATATTCGGCGATGCAACGTCATCGGTATATCCGGTTATTGCATCGAACGAAATGTTTGCTGACAATGAAGTGAGTGTGACAGCAAATGGGCGGTGGGGCATGTGTTTTGGCCCGGTAAACCGCTTTTATATAGACGTGATACCTGAGTGGATGCACAAGACTACGGCGTATGTAGAGCCATATAATTATAAGGAGCTGAACAAGTGCGCGGTAACTGTAAAAGCAACCGGTGTAGTTAGTTTAGGAAAAAGATGTATGCTTGACGCAGGAGTGTCTGTTATGAGCACTCAGCCATATAAATGCTCTTTGAATATCATAGACACTGACCCAGAATTACGAGGGCTTACCGCTGCCGAGCGTGGAGAGTATATCGTGGAATCGGGTAGGGCATCGGAATTTGCGGCAGCTATTGCCGCGACATGCAATATCTCAGGGCGTTATGCCCTGAAGTGTGGCTGCAATTTGACTTATATTAATTATAATGCCGGCATGACACGTAATAAACTTGATTTTATATTAAGCTTCATATTCTGATTAAAAAATGAAAAAACTGATTTTATCCGGATTAATTATTGGAGCAGCATTGATGACGAATGCAGCTCAGCCGATACCTGCCGACCCGGCTGTGAAAATCGGTAAACTGCCAAACGGCCTGACGTATTATATCAAACACAATGTTTCGCCAGCAGGACAGGTCGATTTTTTTATTGCACAGCGAGTAGGCTCGGTGAATGAAGAGGAAAATCAACGAGGATTGGCACACTTTCTTGAACACATGTGTTTTAACGGAACTGTGCATTTCCCCAAGAATACGCTCATTGAGTATCTTGAAAGTCTTGGTGTGAAGTTTGGGAAGAACCTTAATGCTTATACTTCAACTGATGAAACAGTTTATAACATCTGCCAGGTGCCCACAACAAGATATAGTGCACTCGACTCATGCGTGATGATTCTGAGTGACTGGAGCGGGCGACTTCTGCTGAATGACGAGGATATTGATGCTGAGAGAGGGGTGATAAAAGGTGAAATGCGTCAGCGTTCATCGCCCGGGTCGAGAATTCTTACTTCGATTGCCCCTGATATTTATGAAGGTGGTATTTATGGCAAACGAATGCCTATAGGTCTTGCAGAGGTAATAGATAATTTTGAGCCGCAGACACTCAGAGATTATTATAATAAATGGTATCATCCTGCAAATCAGACTATAGTAGTTGTCGGCGATGTAGATGTTGATAGCATTGAGAATTCAATCCGGTCGCATTTTTCCGACATCAAAGGTTCACCCAGTTCAGTGAAGGCCGAGCCGGTCGATGTGCCTGATAATGCTTGCCCTATTGTGGCTGTAGGCACAGATAGCGAGCAGGCCAACAATATGTTGCAACTTTATATAAAAGAGCCTGAGTTGCCGGCTTCCTCACTCGGCACGATTGACGAAGTGCGTCGCGACTACATGCGATCACTCGTATGTGATATGCTTGTTGAGCGATTTGATGCACTTGAAGGAACTCTTGATTGTCCGTGGACAAATCTGGGCATTGGTATACAAAAATTCCTTCTGTCGGGAACTCGCAATGCGCTGATGCTAAGAGCCGTGAGCTTTGATGCAGAAGGTGCCAGGCGTGCACTCACAATTTTTAACACCGAGTTGCTCAGAGCCTCGATGCATGGATTCACTGACACAGAACTACAGCGTGCGAAATTATCAGAGCGCTCGAAGATGAATAGCAGTTATGCCAATTCGTCGGCAGAAACAAACACCGAACAGGCTCGCAAGTTTGTGAAGCACTTTACACGCGGTGGCGTGATACCATCGGCCGAACAATACTACAAAATGATGAAGGGAGTGGAGCGGACCACAAAACTCGAGGATGTGAACGCTTACTTTGCAGAACTTGCAAGAGTAGATGGAAAGAACCGCATAACAACTGTATATGCTTCTTCTAAAGATTTTGCACGCTTGCAACCAACAATACTTGAAGATGATGCACGAGCCATTGTGCTATCGGAGATAACACCTTATACTGATATATTCGCCCCAAGACCACTGATGGCAGAGCTGCCGGCAGGCGGCAGTATTGTTAGTGAGACTGACGGTCCTTTTGGTAGTCAATTGCTCATGCTGTCAAACGGAATAAAGGTATATCTGCGGCATAATGACGCAAAACCCGATGAAGTGCTGGTGCATGCAGTGAGTCCCGGTGGATTTTCAATGAGTTATGATCCTGACAGGAAGGCTATATATAAGATGACCGATGATGTGCTTGCAGTGAGTGGTTTTGGTGGACACTCCTCGACAGATCTAAGAAAACTGCTGGCAGGACACTCTGTGAAGTCGGTTGTAAAAATTGGAAATATGAATGAAGAACTGATGGCAGTGACAACACCAACAGACCTTGAAATGGCGCTACAATTGCTTTATCTGAAAGCTACATCACCAAACCGCGATGATAATGCCTTTGGAGCCTTGATGTCGGCGACGAGGTCTAAACTCGAAAATCCTAACCGCACGGCAACATACGTGATGGGAGATACTATACACTCTATTGTATATAACCGGCATCCACTTGGTGAAAAACTATATCCGGCCGAACTTGACAAGGTTGACTATGATAGCATTTTATCGCTGCATGCAGAACGTTTTGGCGACATGAGTGACTTCACATATATTATCACAGGCAATTATGACTGTGACTCAATAAGAAGTTTGGTGGCTAAGTATATCGCATCGCTTCCGGGCGGCGGTCGAAATGAACGCCCGCGGGATATCGGCTATGGTTTCGTCAAAGGAAATAAGAGTTATGTATACAAATATCCGATGGATAATACACCACAGTCGATAACATATTCATTCTTCAATGGCGAATGTGGCTATACTCTCGAGAATATCTTGCTCGCTCAGACATTGGGCTCTATAGTCAAAAGTAGGCTTTTGGCAGAGGTTAGAGAAAAGCGCGGCCTAACGTATGGCATAAATTCGCATTGCTCAATTACAACCGGATTCAATGGCCTTGACACGCCGTCGCGATTTATTATGCCAGTGTACATAAAGGTCGCGCCCGGACATGAGGAAGAGGTTTTTGACGTAGTGCGTGCCACTATCGGAGATTTGATAGAGAATGGTCCGACTTCAGACGAGGTTGCCAAAGTGAAGGCCTATCTTGCCAAGAATATTGCAGATAATCGCATGAATAACGGATATTGGGAGACAGTGATAAAGGTTTATGATCAATATGGCCCTGATATGGATAGCGGTTATGAATCTATTCTTGAAAGACTTGATGCTGAATCAGTGCACAAATTTGCTAAGACATATTTAAGTGGTGCTGATCACGTAGAGATCTCGATGTTGCCGGAATAGTTTTAAAATATAAAAGAAGCGCAGATAGGGTGAATGAAATCTATCTGCGCTTCTTTATGTATTGTCGATGCTTATCTCAACTTGAGTTGTTTGGCGACTGTGTGTTTGCCGTCGTCGGTGACAGTTTCAATAATATATAAGCCGGGAGTAAGAGCGGTTGTGTTAATGTCTACATATTCTCCACTCTCCAGAACCATTACACCGGCTGGTGTGTAAACTCGGGTCGCAATGATATTTATATCAGACTGAATGTCATCAACGCCTGTGGTGTTTTCGAGTGTGAATATTATTTCCTGACCGGAAGCGGTGACTGCAGACTGACCGTCAAATATTGCTGCAAAGTAGGTTTTTCCGGGTTCGCCTGCACCAAAGACACCTCCGGTAGAGAAAGAAGAATTTTCGCCGGCTCCGATAAAGAGGTTGGGAGTGTTGAAGAAGCCCAAAGACGAGACTTGTCCCTGCGAGTAGGGGAAGATAGCAATAGTGAGATTGCGGCCAAAATAACCTGTCTGACAATTGATTTTACCCTTGAATACAAGGTTATTGCGGTCAGCTTTTTTAGGATCGCCTTCAAGAGCAAAGTCACTTACTGTGATTTTTGTGTTTTCAGGCACGCCATTCAGTTGCACTTCTATACCTTTTGAAACTATTTGATTTGTAGCTTCTTTGACGATGTAGAGAGTATATTTGCCGGCCGAGGGAAGGTCTGATGACGCAAAATGGTTGAAAATTCCGGTAAAATCAATATCCATGCTTTCACCCGGAAGGAGGTCAACAGCGATAGGATCTGATTTTGCCACAGGTGTATTGCCAGAGGCAAGTGTTGGCACAAGCTGGCCTACAAACTCCGAATCACCAGGATTAGTCGCCTTAGCTGTGAGGCGGAACAAGTTGCCAAGGTATACAGGGGTATGTAAAGTGACGTCATCTACGTTAACATCACCATCGGTTCCGGCCTCAAAACTGCATGTGCCGCCTTTGATTGTCATCACAACACGTTGGATGGTTGATAGTTTTACAGGTATATCTTTCCAAATACCATCGGTGCCGCACATAACTGGGGTAAGGTCGTAGGTGCCGGTGCGGAGTGTTGACGGTATCTGAGTAGTGAAGCTTGAGAGCAATGATAGCGATTGCAGACTGATGCGCGTAGGTGCGGTGCCATATTTTACCTCTCCTGTCTCGCGGTTGGTGAATTTAACGCCGACTGAACCGGAGGCTACACCTATTGAATAGTTTATGATACGGCGGTCAACTGTGATCTGATCACCTGGTTTTGTAGCAGTGGTAGTTTTGACAGGAACTACATTAAAGCCGCTATCCATCATAAGGTTAAAGTACATCTGCGAAGTAGCCTTAGGTTTGCGGATGTTTGCAATAACTGCCTGATCGTAGTTATATCCTGAGTTTGCGCCGCCGATACCCTGCATGGGAGGGTCAAGAGCATTAAGCCGGAAATATCCATCGCTTACACCGCCCCAGCCCCAATTGAAGTGGAAGAAGCCATCTTCGCTGTATCCGTCGCAGACAAAGGAGTGTCCGCCGAGCGAGCTTGAGCCGGAATACTGAACAGGGCCGTAATCGCGGAGCTGGTTGTAGATAAATTCTTCCCAATCAAGAAGTCCGAAGTAATCACGTTCGGCATAGCGCACGTTTTTGTCATAATTAAAGTAGTCAACTAAGGCGGAGGCGACAAGAACGTCAGCAGCACCACTCTCAACCGGCGAATAATTCATGTCGACGCTGACACCGCAGGCATACATAAGGCGGGCAACGGCGTTTTTCTGACGTTCAGTGCCTGCGCCATTGGCATAACTGTTTATCATGTTAGCCCAGTCGAAAGTGATTTTGGAGTAATCAAGCGATATCCAGGCTCCGTTGTAGAAATACTGATGTGATCCTACACCGGTCTCGGGCCATTGATGATATTTTACAACCTGAGCCATAGCAGTTGCGACGCACCCGGTTACAGATCTCTTACCATTATATTCAGGGCACATTGAATTATATGGCGAATCTTGATTCCAGGTAGTACTGAGCATAGGTGTGATGGGCTCACGCTTTGGTCGTTCTACAGTTTTCAATGTAGACGAACTTCTGGCAGCAGCTATCTGACGGCCATATTCTTTAAGCCACCACATCATTGCCGGGGGCATTTTATTGGAGTCGAAGTTATGATCGAAGGTATATCCAAGTAATGCATCGGCGTTGTCGTCGGCTGCTACTACAAGGTAGCCTTTCTCTTGGGCAGTAGGGGTGAAGATATATACAGCAGCCTCGTTGTTTTCATTGAGTGTATAGCTGAGCTGATAACTGTCGGAGGCAGTAGAGCGAGCTCCTTTGAATGAATTAAAACCGGTTGCTCGGTTTAGAGCCTGATCGGGAGTGAGGACCTTGGCATTGACGGGCACCGATGCAAAGAATAGAGCTGTTGTCACAGCTGAAATAACTATATGTTTCAGTGGATTCATTTGAGACAATGACGTTTTTGGTTTGATATCTGCAAATATACTCAATAATGATAAATATTGAGCTATAGTATAAGAATTTTAAACGCCGCCAGGTAGTATAGTGGTTCCTGACGGCGTTTAAAATATTAATGATGAGAATCAGATTTTTCTTTGTTGCCGATTAAACGGATTATTCTGCAGGCTCAAAAGCAGTGGAACTGAAGTCGACTTCAAAAGCCATGTTTATCGCTACGGGGAAAAGTGTCTGCTCCGTTGTCAGCTTTTTTCCGTCGTTTTCAACATTCAAAACAAAATCAATTGGCTCCGTTGTGGGATTAAATACCGATGTATCAGGACACGAAGGAATGCCTTTGAGTGTGAGCGTTTTCTGAGTCAGTACATAGTCAACGGTTGAGTTGATAACAGCGGTTCCCATTGCTTTAACGTACAGAGTTGCTTTTGAGGATGCTTTATCAATAGTGAGAGTTGCTTCTTGAACGTCGCTCTTATTGCCGAAGGCTACAATCTGAGGTGCGGCTGAATATTTATCTTGAAGGGTAGGGAGCTTAGGTGCAGGAGCTGTCAATGTGTTGACTTTACCAGTGAGAAGATAGCTACCGTCGCGTGATGTACTGTAGAGGCGATCTTCATCTGTGTCGTCAACCCACATAGATAGCATGTCGTCGGATACTTTCAGCGTGAGATTGCGGTTTCCAGATGAATATGGCGATGTACCCATATACAGGTTGGAGATAACAACAGTGTTTGTGCTGGCATCATATACATAAGTGCCTATGTCTTGTGTGACAGTGATAGAAGCAGAGAAGCCATCGGTACGAGCAACTTCGAAGAGAACTGAAGCTGAACCGGGGAGAGGATTGCCGCGCAGGTCTAAGTCGAAGCTGACAGACATCTTGTTGTTTGTGTTAAGCGGGCCACCGTTGTATGCACCTGATGCAGTAGTCAGTGTGTAGACTGGTCTGCCGGTCCATGCGTCTGACACCATCTGAGTATATGTGCGGGCGGTGCTGTCGATAACAAGAACGAATGTGTTGTTGCCGATAGTTACAGAGACAACGCCGTCTTCAATCGTATAAGATCCGTTGCTTTCACCTAATACACACTTGCCGAAGCCATCAAGAGTAAGCTGGCCTTTATCACCGGTGTATGTGCCGTATTCAAGACCTCGGAAGGTGAATGACGGTGTATATCCTGGACCATTATAATTATATTTGAAGATTCGTTCTCCGTTTGACAGACAGTATGCGGTGCAATCTTTGCCAATGTTGTTGCCAAAAATCCATTCCATGGTCACCTCGATCGGGTAAACAGTCAGGTGATCATAGAAGAAATAGCGGGCTTTTTTGTCGGCGGTAATAGCCTGCACGAGAAAGCGCTGCTCGTAGTCATCGGCAGCAGCAACTGTGTAGTCGATATCGTCTTTGGTTATAAAATAGCGCACATTGTTCTCAAGCTTGTCTTCAACAATATTGTGGACAGTGGCTAAAAGTATATCGCCATCTATAAACTTGCCGATGATGCCATACCACACATCAATTTCAAGTGGATTGCGCATTCCGCCTTCGTAGGGAATGTATGAAACAGTGTTCTTTTCTTCATTCCATGTATAGATATCATGCACATCAAATTTATGCTCGTCTGTGCTCTTGAATGTGTAGGTAGTGTTGGCATCAAAATGCACTGACAATGTGGATGCCGGCAGATGTGAAATTCTATTATTGGTAGTAGCTACCATATAGCCTTTGTAATCACCAAGGAAGGGGGCATCTGCGTAGGTGTCGAGCTCGTAGGCTTTAGAACTGATTTCAACAGGCTCAAATGGCATATCAAAAGCATAGGAATCTACGCCCAGCAGGTTGTTGTCTTTAGTGCTCCAGTATACAAAGTTAGGGTTGTCGGTATAAACCTTGCCTGTATACTTGCCTGTAACAAAGAATTCTGAAACATATCCTTTGTCGGTATCGACATGGAAGTGAGGAACACCATCGGCCCAGCAGCCTCGCCAGTCGTCAGGCTTAGTTGGATCTATCTGTGCTTCACCAAAGATGTCGGTGTTATTTCTCCAATCAAGCAGGCGCACCTTTGAGTGTTCATCGTTTGATATGAAGATATCATGAGCTTTATAGAGTATAACCGGAGAATACTTTAGCTCGGCAACGTCGGAGATATTCTGAGTTACAACGCCCTGAGGAGTCGTAATCTTTATTGTGGAATATCCCTGGCCGTCGGCCGATTTGCCTACATTTATTTCGCGGATATCGTCGACCATTATCGAAACGAATTTACCTTCTTTATCATATACGTCAATGCGGTCGCTCGCTGCATAGACTGCGTATGATGCGGCGCAGGCGGCGCCAAGCAGTAATATTTTATAAGTTTTCATTGGATTGTAGCGATTTTATATGCGACTTGATTTACTTTAACAATTACGACATTTGCGTGAAACTTCGAGAGGTCAACAGTATAATCGCCCGAAGCATGCTCTTGCCATAAGAGAGCTCCAGTTATGTCGTAAACAGACACAACGGTTGCCGAAGGAAGATTTGTAAACGACATTATACCGCCGGAAATTACAGGAGCTGTGACATCATTGTCAATAGACTCTACTCCTGTTTTTGTAGAGAAAGTGAATGACTTGATTGTTCCACGCTGGACCGTGATATTCTGGTGTCCGTCGTCAACTATGAGATCTGTGTCATTAAAATATGCCGAGAAATCATCCGAGAGGCTGATCTCGACTTTTGACCCGTCTTTAAGATTCACGGCGACAGACCGATAGCCTTCGGCCGACGCAGAGAAAGACAAAGCCAATAATGCAAGTACTGTGTAGAGTTGCTTCATAATTGGTGTATTATTTGATTTATAATGATTGTAGTATTATATGTGATGATATCTATGGAAAAATTATAAGATTTATCAAGCATTTGATTAATTAAATAACGAAGTTAAGGATAATTATTGGATCTATTCACATATTACCGCTTTGTTTAATGTATTTTAACCATATTTTGGCATTAGGTAATCCGACATGGCATAAAAAGCGCGCGCCGTGCTGACTATTGGCTTTCAAATGGGAAATCTCAGAGACGTAACCTGCAATATAACTTCCTCCCGACTTAGTAGTAATCATATAAGATGATTATTATCTATACTGATTATAAAGAAAAGCAGCTACATTGCTGCAGCTGCTTGATTCTCAGTGGTCCCACTTGGGAAACACTCTATTTCTTATCTCCTAAAAATCAAATATTTATCAGAACACTTTTCCGCAACTCCAACATTCGCTCC
>CAZAME010000024.1:0-23266 GCA_964486445.1 uncultured Bacteroides sp.
GGAGAAACATGCCGTCAGCCGTCTTGTCGGAGCGCCTCCGGGATATGTAGGTTATGATGAAGGCGGTCAGCTCACCGAGGCCGTGCGCCGCAAGCCCTATTCGGTAGTGCTCTTCGATGAGATCGAGAAAGCCCATCCCGATGTATTCAACATTCTTCTGCAAGTGCTCGATGATGGTCACCTTACAGACAACAAGGGCCGCAACGTCAACTTCAAGAACACTATCATCATCATGACGTCGAATATGGGCAGTCACCTCATTCGTGATAACTTCGCCACCATTACCCCAGAGAATAAGACCGAGGTTGTGGAGAAGACCAAGACCGAAGTACTGGAGATGCTGAAACAGACGATTCGCCCTGAGTTCCTGAACCGTATCGACGAGATAATAATGTTTACCCCGCTCAACGAGCGCGAGATCGAGGAAATCGTTGGTCTGCAGATAAAGTCTGTGCGCAAGATGCTTGAGCATAACGGCGTGCAACTCGAGGTTACTCCTGCGGCTCTGCATTTCTTGGCAGAGGAAGGATATGATCCTGAGTTTGGTGCGCGTCCTGTCAAGCGCGTCATCCATCGGTTGGTGCTCAATCAGCTTAGCAAGGACATTCTGGCACAAAAGGTTGACCGTAGCAAGCCTATTGTGATTGATGTGAAAGACGACGAATTGGTTTTCAATAACTGATTTATTGATTAACCTCTTAGACCATACAAAATTATGAAGAAAATGAAGAAGTTTTTAGCACTAATTCTGGGCTGCGTGGCTTTGCCATTGGCCCTCACATCCTGCGATGATGACAACGATCTGCCTGATGTTGACGTCACTGTCAACTTCGACAGTTCTGTCCATTCGCACGATCGAGAACTTTATGTAGTGAAGGGTGAACCTATCACTGTCAGCTCAATCGAGGTCGCAAACCGCGATGCAGGCAAAAAAGCCATTGCCACAGCTGCTATCTATTATCTCAACGGTGCCCGCATTGGTGCGAGCGTAGTGTCGCCTTTGGCGTTCACTTATCCTACCGAAAATCTGCCCGTTGGCACATACGACTTCAATGTCGAAGTTGAGATTCTGGCAGTTGACAAGACTCCTGCCTTCGGAGTCCTCGGTTATAAGATGCATGTCGTTGATAATATCAGCGATATCCCCGGAGAGCCTCAACCCGAGTCTCCCGATGCATCTGGAGCTACGGTGACATCTCACCCCACGCTTCACTCCAAGTAAGGCAACCACACATAATTGAAAAGAGAACCGGTCTGTTCAGCCCATGCTGCACTGACCGGTTTTTCTTCACAGCCATGCCAAAATGGCAGGGGTAAGAAGAGCGGTTAGCAAGCCATTGATGGTAAGACCAAGTGAGGCCCAGGCTCCGTATCGGGCTCCTCCGTTATCTATAGCCATTGTGGTGCCTATAGCATGAGCGGCAGTGCCCATAGACAGTGCCTCGGCCATAGGACTGCGAACTCCTGTCAGGCGCATGATTGTGAATCCCGTCATACCTCCGAAGATACCCACACATATCACCACAGCTGCCGTCAGGGGGGGAATACCTCCAACTGCCTTAGTCACTTCAATAGCTATAGGCGTAGTCACTGATTTAGATGCAAGTGAATACACTACTTCATCGGCAGCTCCGAGCGCTCGGGCAATAAGCACTACCGATACAATGCCGGCTACACATCCGGCTATTTCTGCGAGAATGATGGGTATGAACTGTTTGCGTATTGCCGAAAGTTGTCGATATAGAGGTACTGCGAGTGCCACAACTGCCGGTTTTAGCCAGAAGTCTATATATCGGCCGCCTTCATAGTATTGAGCATAATCTGTGTCTGTAGCAAGCAGGATTGCAATGATTGAGGCAATAGTGAGTAAAATGGGATTGAGTAACGGCAGCTTTGTTGCGCGATATATGCGTGTCGCTACCACATAGAGCACCAATGTTAGCGCTATGCACAGCACCGTCATGACTTCAGCAGGCAGCAGATTAGTGTGCATTGTCGTGCGACTGATGTTTATGGGTGTGTGCAAAGGTTTTTCTGGCAAACTGATGCACCATGCCGGTAACGAATAAAACAATGACTGTGCTCACAGCCGATGCCACCACAATTGGTAACCAGTGGCGCGCTATAATGCCGAAATGTAGCATTAGGCTCACTCCGGCCGGTATGAAAAAGAACCCGATATTGCGAGTGAGTATTTCGGCCACACCGCTTACCCATCGGAGTCGCACTACGCGTAGCTGCAACGCCAAAGTCAGAGCCAACATACCCACAATACTCGATGGCAGAGGCATCCCGGTCACAGCCACCAGGAGTTCTCCAAGCCCAAGAAATGCAAAAATTATTGCCAGTTGCAGGATAATCATATATCGGAGTTACTACACAAAAAAACTTTGTCGCGACCAGGCAAAATCATTATGCTTAGTCGCGACAAAGGTAAGTCTTTTCTGTCTATCGGCAAAATTAAAAAGCCGTGTTGCGTGATTGATCAGCGCTTACGGGTAAATATCACGCGTGAGTCGGTGATGATAATATCCACCCCCACATCGTGTGGCTCAACATCTATCTCGTCAACGAGTTGGAAGTCGTATGCCATGCCAATCCGCACCGCAGCGGTGTCGGCCAGCAGTCGGTCGTAATATCCCTTGCCGCGGCCAACCCGGTTGCCTTTGCGGTCGTAGGCTACAGAGGGCACTATCACAGCATCAATATGCTCCATCTGCACAGTGTTGTCGCCTTCCGGCTCCTCAATCTGGAAAGCTCCTAATCGCAGTGTGCTGCGGTCGTAGGGTAGTATGTCAAGGTTGACTCCGTTGACACGCGGCAGAAAGAAGCGCTTGCGGCGATTCCATTTCTCCAGGAAAGAGTGGGTAGATAGTTCATCGGGGAGTGAGTGATACATCAGCACATTCTCAGCCATAACGAATGCAGCGGTTTTTTCAAGCAAAGCGAATGCTCGCTCTGCAGCTGCCTTTCGTTCGTCGTCGTTGAGCAATGCTTTCTGAGCCTTTATTTTTCTGCGTATATCTTCTTTTTTCATGTATCTATATTGGTGCTTATTTTATTGTAATAAAGCTACACAATACTTAAACGATGCAGCGCTCAGAAAGGTTCGGTAGTTTTGTCCGCATTCTTTCAGACCCAAGCATCGATACACGATCAGTAGCGGGCTTTTTATCCTTAGGTTCCTTATTGATTATAGGTAAGGCTGCATTGCCTGCATTGAGCTGGCGGATAGCCTCCTGCACGGCCGTGTCTGAGTTATTAAATACTTCGTAGTAAGCCGATGATCCAAGTATGTCACGCGCTATGAGAGCCTTGAGTTGCGACAGCAACAGATTACGTGAAATGCTTATGTAATACCATCGGGCAGCCACTCCGTTGCCTACTGCGTATGTGACAAATCCTTGAAGCAGCGCATCGTCGCTTGGAAGCATCTTTAGTAATTCGGGTGTAGTCTTGGCCTCCGACAGCAATTGGCGGTTGAGGTCGCAGTACTCATAGGAGAAACGTTGCAGCAAGCCAGCGTTGGCTACGTTGAGATAATAGCTCGTTATACCTGTAGTGTCGCTTGGCACAAAGACGTCGGGCAGGATGCCACCGCCACCATACACTGTGCGGCCTGTGGTAGTGAAGAATATCTTGTCGGGATTAAACTTCACACTGTCGGCATTATATGCCTCTCCATGATTATATCTGTCGAGAATCTCGCTCTCATAACCCACGATTTCGCCGGGCTTGTAGTCTTTCTGTATTGAGCGGCCCGAGGGTGTGTAGTAGCGCTGAATTGTCAGACGCAACGCGCTGCTGTCAGGCAATTCAAGCTGTTGTTGCACAAGACCTTTTCCAAATGATCTGCGGCCAACAATGAGTGCTCGGTCATTATCCTGCAATGCACCCGATAATATCTCGCTTGAGCTTGCCGAGAACTCATCAAGCAATATTACCATTTCGTCATCTGGGAAACTGCCGGTGCCATCGCTGAGCACAATTGAGTTGGTGTTGCGGTCGCGGCCACGTGTCTCCACTATGCTGCGTCGGATAGGCAGGAACTCATTAGCCATAAGTATGGCTGTCTCCATGAATCCACCGCCATTGCCACGCAAGTCAAGTATATATTTTTTTGCACCGGCAAAACGCAGCCGGCTCATGGCGGTTATGAACTCATTATATGTATTGCGCGAAAATTTATTGACCTTTATATATCCTATTGAGTCAGAGAGCATATATGCTGCATCAATGCTCGTTACCGGTATATCACCGCGTGTCACATCAAATTTCAGCAAGTCTTTGGCTCCGGCACGCTTAATGCCCAAAGAAACTATTGTGTCCTTCGGACCTCGCAGCTTATTGAAGACCTCTTGCTGAGTGATGCCTTTGGCTGCTACGTTTTCTCCGTCGATTGTGACTATGCGGTCGCCCGCCTGCATTCCCACACGTTCTGCCGGGCCTCCGCTAATGATCTCCACAACACAGATTGTGTCATTTATCAGCACAAACGACACCCCGACACCCGAGAAACTACCCTCGAGTTCATCATTCACACCCCGAAGATCTTTTGCGGGAATATAGGCTGAGTGCGGATCAAGATTGTTGAGTAGATGTGGCAGCGTGCGCTCAATCAGAGAATCGGTGTCAATTTCGTCAACATATTGCTCGCGTATCGTGTTGAGGATTGAGGCGAATTTTTGTTCACCCTCCGATAACTTGTTGCTGCGGAAAATAAACATATCGGCCCACATGCCGGCTACAAACGCAATTGCGGCAATCAGTGGTATCCAATAATTTTGTGATAAATTGCTGTTTTGGAGTTTCATTACAATAGCTTATACGTAAACTATCTTCAGACAGTGGCGTCAATGTCGAGTTCGGGCACATGGATGCACTCTATGCCGGCACGACGCATGAGGTCTATGCCGTCGGTAATGCGGTATAGCTCATGATACACAACCCTGCGAATACCCGATTGTATGATAAGCTTGGCGCACTCCAGACAAGGCGATGCCGTCACATACAGAGTAGAGCCGTCGCTTGAGTTGTTGCTGCGGGCTACCTTGGATATGGCATTTGCCTCGGCATGAAGCACGTATGGCTTCGTAACACCCTCTTCGTCTTCGCATACATTCTCAAATCCCACGGGTGTGCCGTTGTATCCGTCTGATATTATCATTTTGTCCTTGACAATTATAGCTCCGACCTTCCTGCGCTGGCAGTAAGAATTCTCGGCCCAGATGCGCGCCATACGCAGATAGCGGCTGTCGAGGACATCTTGTTTCACATTTCTTTCTGACATTACTGGCTTGATATGCATAAAGCGCCGCAAAGATAACTATTTTTTTTGAAATCTGCGTTATTAAGCAGTTGAGAAATACCAGCGTTAACATTTGCTATGTCGCTATGGAGTAGAGTGAAGGTACTAAAAACAGAGACACCCGCTTGTGTGGATGTCTCTGTTGATGGTGGAGTATGTTGCCGTGTTTATTATAGGTCGTTGTTGCGAGGATTGTTGTTGAGTATGCGGGTACGCTGTTTTTCCAGACATGAGGTGTCTTTGTTGTCGTCTGCCGCGTCAATTGCTGCACCCGGAAGGTCTTCACGTGCGATTTCTATTTCTTTATTGCTTTCGTGCTTGTCTATGTACTTGTCCATAAGTTTGTATAGTTTAGAGTTGTTAATAGTCGTTGTTTTCAACTATTAAACACTTTGACGAAGGCAATAGTTCGCGCATCAGTATTGTAGGTAGACAAACGGCACAAGGTCGCTGCTGCGTGTCTGTATGACAAGGAAAAGCACAATGGCAAGAATCAAGGCTTGAGCCCACATTGGCAGCAGGGCATATCGTGCTATTGTGCGCGACGTGTGTCGGCTCGGCAAAAAATGCATTATCAGCGCTCCGACCATAACCAACACTATTATTGCATATCCTTCGATAAATGAGCCTATGATGCCCGGATTGAAATCATTGATGATGCGGTCGGTCATCTGCGACAGTTGTTCGAGTGAGCGGGCGCGGAAGAATATCATGCCTGTCACGATCAGCACGAATGTGATGAGAATGTTCCCGACAGCTGCAACTCGCGTGCCTTTGATTGCGGAAGGGGTGGGCCACAAGCGTTTGAAGACTTTGTGCAGCGACAGCAACATGCCGTTGTAGGCTCCCCACAGCACATACATCCACGATGCGCCGTGCCAAAGGCCGCCTATCACCATAGTTGACATGAGATTGACATGACGGCGTGCATTGCCCTTGCGGTTTCCGCCTAGAGGTATGTAGATATAATCCATCAGCCATGATGACAGCGAGATATGCCACCGTTTCCAAAATTCTGTAGGGCTCTGGGCTTTGAAGGGTGCACGGAAGTTGTCTTTAAATCTGAAACCAAGCAGCAACGCAAGACCAATAGCCATATCGCTGTAGCCCGAGAAGTCGCAGTAGAGCTGTATTGTGAATCCGACTGCGCCCATCAGATTTTCGAAGCCAGAATAGAGTGCAGGGTTATCGAAGATGCGGTCAACAAAGTTTCCGCTTAGATAATCGGCAACAATGACTTTTTTGACTAAGCCGGCCATGATGAGAAACAGACCCTCCGACACCATTGCTGATGTTGCGGGAGTATTGTTGCGTATCTGCGGCAACATATCTTTTGCGCGCACTACCGGGCCGGCAAGCAGTGGCGGGAAGAATGTGAGGAAGAATGTATAGTCGAGAAACGACTTGCATGGCTGCAGTTTCCCCCGGTATATATCGACAATATAACTGATAGAGCGGAAACAGAAAAAGGAGATGCCGGCCGGAAGTATTATGTCGAGTGCGTCGAATCTGGTGGAGGTGATTTCGCAGAATGTCTCGTATAGCAGATTGAAATATTTAAACCACACGAGCATGCCCACATTTAGCACCACATTCAGTGCAACAAGAAGCTTGCGGCTTAGAGTATTTGCTACTGAGCCCAGTGCGCGACCGATCACATAGTCCGACACACAAACTCCAAGCAGTATGAAGCAATATTGTGCGCTGCTTTTATAATAAAAATAAAGCGAGAAGGCTATGATGAGCAACATGCGCGATGTGCGGTGTTTTCGCACAAGTGTATAGAGCGCCATCAGCACCAGAAACAGAATTAGAAACAGGCCGGTGTTGAACAGCAGTGGATTGCGACTGTCATACGCCAGTACATCCTTAATCAGCGACAAGTCAATTGAGGTGAGTTTATCCATTATTGGGGCTTGGAGTGTGGGGGCTGTGTTGAATATGAAAATTCGAGTGCGTCAAGCAGGGCTTCACCCATGAGCGTGCCCTGCAGATTATATCCGTCGACAGTGAGGTGTATGCGGTCGCGTGGGTTGAGCCTGCCGTCGGCGAGCCATTTATGCGACGATCCGGAACCACCTGCAATATCATATAGGTCGTATACAGCTATGTTATTGGATTCTCCATAGCGTTTTATGACGTTACGGAGTCGAAGAATGTTGTCGTTAACTTCAAATGCAGCAGCTACATTTCTGCGCTTTCCGCGTTTGCGGCTTGGCCGCCTGGTGCGCCGCTGACATTCCATCGGGGTCACAAGTAGAATATGTGCGTTTGGTGCCGCTGAGCGCACTCGGTTTACCATCCGGTCAATAGTGCTCTCAAATGCCTCATCGCTGATTTTGCCGAAGGCTTCGTTGGCGCCAAGAGCTATCACTACCAATTGCGGATGCAGCTGAGCAATACGGTCGAAGTCGCCCAGCGCATTATAGCTCATATACATAGCACCATTGTTCCCGATAGTGTGATATAGTAGTCCGCGCCAGTTATTGAGCAACTCCACTCCACCTATATGCACTTGTGATGGAGACCCCTGAGTTTGCATCACTATTTTCACCTCTTCCACGGGATGCGACAATTCAATTGTGACTACATCATCGCTGTATTCGGCTGTGTAGAGCAAGGGTTGTCCGCTTGAAGTACAATCTTTAATTGTAAATGACTCACCTTCATGGAATATGCGCAGTAACGAGAACGGATTGCGCGGCACGCGGTCTGACGACAATGTGGCTATATCAAGGCTGAATGATGCGCTACATGGGGTGATTGAAGTGCCCGTAAACATCATTGGTGATTCCCATGGTGTTTTCATAAGCTTTGCGGTGCGCCAATGCGAGTCCGACGATATGCTGTAGTCTCGCGGCTCATTGGTCCTTGCCATTTTCAGGGGTGTAATAAGACCACGGCCTGCGTTGCCATAAACATTTTGAAGCATATTGCGCGTCACTCCGGTTGCTACATCTGCCTGAGTGTGCGAGTCGCCTATGTGCAGTATTGTGAACGGCGCACCGAAAATTGCACCTTCGTGGGCATTGCGCGCAAGGTCAGACCAATCATCGCCATTGAGTGCAATATGGTTGGCTGTCTGGTGGATGTAGCCGGGTACGGATGCTGTTCTTCGCAACAGGCTTGCGGTCGGCAATGAATCTGTGAGCGACGGCGGATTCAGTCGTTCTTCAAATTCTGATTCGTCTTCTGAGTCCTCATCACTCTCGGGTGATTGAGTGGTCTCAGAGACATTGTCGGGGGTGGAACTTGCCGCTACACAGTGCAGCGGGGGTATAGCTGCCAAACAGGTTGTGAGCACTGATATAATAGTTTTTTTCATTGCTCTACTGCGTGTTTTATGGCATCGACAAGCAACTGGGCAAGTGCTTCGCCGCCCTTGTGATTAAGGTGTATGTAGTCGGCATTGACAAGTTTGCGCTCTCTCCAATCGACTATTGCGTCGTTTCCTCCCATGGCCTCGCGGGTATCCCAGAAGGCCACGCCTGTCCGGCGTGCGACTTCACGTTGTGTGTCTACCATGTTTTGCGCCGTGGCTATTGAGTGAACTTCAGTCCCGCTTTTCTGTCCTCGGTCACCGATACCCATCATGAGTATGCCGGCTTCGGGGTAACATGCGCGCAATGTGTTGACTACTTCTTCCATATATGATCCATATTTCGAGTAGTCTTTTTGGCCTGACGACAAGGCATTGATGCCATATTCCACTATGATGAGATCGTAGGGTATATAAGCCGACATGTCGGTTGTCAGTTTGCTGTCCAGCACACGGTGGGTGATACCTGAGTTTCCTCGCAACGACATGCAGTCGAGCGTCACACCGGTGTTGTCATTAAGCCACAAGCCTAATGCCACCAGGCCTGGCACGTTGTTCTTCACAGATGTTTTGGCTGTCTCGTCGTTCACGGTTATGCACTGCACGGCATCCGATGCTGCAACCGGATATTCGACACTGCCGGAGTCGGTGGTGATGGTGATTGATCCGTCGGCAGGTGCTACGAACAAAAAAGTCGACTGGTTCCAAGCCGATGCATGTGGCAGCCGCGAAACACCTTTATAGGTTGACATTGCGCCGGCATTACCTGTGAAGTGCTCACCACCGAGCCATTTATATGATGTCTTCGATGACTTGCGTATGTCATGGGCGGTCCAGCCCTTGTCTGTCTGTATCACTGATTGGCGGAAGCCGGGGATATCGGAGTGCATCATCATATATCCGGCTCCTCTGCCGCCATAAAGAGCCTGGAGCTTCTCGCGAATGTCTTGAGAGAAAACATCGCCTTCAATATATGAGTCGCCGATCATGCCTATTCTCACTGTGCGGTTTCTGCTGTTTCTTAGAGCCTTGGCGAGATTAGCGGTGATGATTTGTGATGGTGAATAATCCTCGATGATGACGAGATCACCATGGCGCACGGGGCGTGGAGCGGGTACTGAGTCAATAGGTGCTTTTTCAACAATGCTGTCGGAGACAGTAGGCATGACCTTGTTGTCTTCTGTGGGTTCATTGTCTATGAGTGCCAGTAGTTCGGGGTCAATTATTTCACCATCACCTGTATTTACGGTCTTTACCGTACTTATATCTTCAAGCAAGTTGAAATCCTTGAAAAAATTGCCCGTGATACTGCTCCATGGCACGAGCGACAGCAACAGGAGTAGCACAAACGATATTATCAGTGTCGGCAACAAATGCCGTGGAGAGTGGCTGCTTTTCATCGTTCAGAGGTAAGTTGTTCAATAATACTGCGAGCGCACGCGCTTTTGGCATTGGTTTCTTTCCACTCGTCGTCGGGATTGCTTTGGGGCATTATGCCTCCGCCTGCATAGATGCAATAGTGGCTGCCTTTGAATGTGAGGCAACGTAGATTCGCTACAGCCGTAATAGTCTCGTCGGTCTTCAAACCGATGTAGCCGCTGTAGCATCCGCGAGTGTGCGGTTCGCTTGCTTTTATTATTTCTAATGCTTTGTCGCGCGGATAACCGGCAACAGCTGGGGTAGGGTTGAGAGCGTCAATGTATTTGAAAACTTCATCATCTGTGAGTTTTACATTGAATATATCAAACGAAGAACACAAATGCTCGATTTCACCGAAAGTTGATGTACGGGGTCCTGTCACACATGGCGAAGGGCCGAGTGCACAAAGCGTGTCTGATATGAACTCCGACACAATTGCTTGCTCGTCTATGTTTTTTGAGTCCCATGGATGGTTGCCTGCACACCTACGCGTACCGGCCAAAGCCATAGTGTGAGCTGTGGCCGCTACATTGTCGTATGAAAAAAGCAATTCCGGTGTAGCTACAATCCATGCTCCGGTTGAAGGAGTATAATAAATAAATCTGTAGGCCGAGGATAGTTTTGCAAAATACTCGCGGGCAAATTCTATCCAGTCGATGCCTCTGGCATCCCCGCAGATGGTGCGTGATATTACCGCCTTCCCCCCGTTTTCTTGCAAAGTGCTGATAACTTTGCCGACCATATCAATATAGTCGGAATGTGTAGTACCTGTAGGAAGTTCTGGGGCTTGTGTTTTGCAAATGTCTGTCGGTCGCTCTTCAAGAGCTTCCACAGTGAGTATTTCGTCGGCTACAAAAGGAATCTTCACCATTTCGCCAAGCGGTCGGGCGAAGTTGTTGACAAAGAAAAAGTCGGTGTCGGTGGTGTCGGTCTCGCCGAGCGATGAGCGAAATGTCAGTCTTCGCTGGCTGGGCAAGGCGTATGCCACAAATGATATGCCGTGGCGCAGGCACAGATTGATGGCAACGCGGGTGTCGTTGGATATTTTCATAATCAGTGACGCTACAGGAGTGAGGTTTTTGTGTAAGGCTTTGTGCGGGGTACCTCGCTGTCATACAGGGCGCCCTATGAGTTCGTAGGGGAGCGCTTCTGTGATCTTTACATCTACAAATTCACCTGACATAAGTATGTGAGTCTTTTCGACAAGCACTTCTGGGTCAACCTCAGGTGAATCAAATTCCGTGCGGCCCACATAATAGTCATCGTTTTCTTTGTCAATCAGCACTCTCATAACCGAGCCAACTTTAGACTGGTTAGAGTCGAGGGCAATATGCTGTTGTATAGCCATGACACGGTCAAGACGTTGCTGTTTTATCTCATCAGGAATGTCATCGCTGAGATTGCGGGCAGCGTAGGTGTCATCTTCCTCGCAATAGGCAAATGCTCCCATGCGCTCGAATTTCTGAGTGCTCACAAAGTCACACAATTCTTCAAAAGCCTGATTGTCTTCACCCGGGAAGCCTACCATCAAAGTAGTGCGGATGTGTATGCCGGGAACTGCTTTACGGATACGGTCGAGTAGTTCCGCAGTCTCCGTTCCTGTGATGTGACGGCGCATGTTTGCCAATACTCTGTCATTGCAGTGCTGTAGCGCAATATCGAGATAGCGGCAAACATTTTGGCGACGAGCCATGACCTCGAGCAGATCGTAGGGGAACTGTGCTGGATACAGATAGTGCAGTCTTATCCACTCAACGCCTGGTATATCTGCGAGTCGGTCTACAAGCTCAGCGAGTGCCTGTCGGTTGTATAGGTCTAATCCATAGCTCGACAGATCTTGGGCGATGATGTTAAACTCCTTCACACCCTTGGCAGTCAGAGTGGTGACTTCTTCTACGATATCGTCAATTGAACGCGAATGAAAGCGACCTGTGATCAGAGGTATAGCGCAGAAAGCGCAAAAGCGGTTGCATCCTTCGGCCACTTTGATATACGCTGAGTGGGGAGGTGTCGACAATGTGCGCTCCCATGGGCGATCGGTTTCCGGCTTTTCTGATTTTGCAAGATGGGCGACAAGTCCTTTCCAATCATATTTGCCATACCAACCATCGACTTCTGGTATTTCGTCGGGCAACTCATTGCGATATCGCTCTGACAGGCACCCCATTACATAAACGCTGTCAACAAGACCCTCGGCCTTGGCGTTGCAGCATTTCAAAATCATGTTCACCGACTCTTCCTTTGCATCCCCGATAAATCCGCAAGTGTTTATTACGACAATAGATCCGGTGATATCGTCGGCATTATGGGCGACTTCAAAGCCTGCGTCGCCAAACATTTTTACAAGGCGCTCGGAATCAACAAGATTCTTTGAGCACCCCATCGTTATGACGTCGACTTTAGTCATTATTTGCCAAAGAGTGATTTCACAAATTCTTCTTTACGGAATACCTGCAGGTCTTCTATACCTTCGCCGAGACCTATGTATTTCACAGGTATTTTCATCTGGTCGCTGATGCCAATTACAACACCGCCTTTGGCAGTGCCGTCGAGCTTGGTGATGGCAAGCTGGTTGACATTGGTTGCGGCAACAAACTGGCGCGCCTGCTCAAAGGCATTTTGGCCGGTAGAGCCGTCAAGCACCAGTAATACATCGTGAGGTGCACCGGGCACAACACGGCTCATGACGTTGCGTATTTTGGTAAGCTCATCCATCAGACCCTTCTTGTTGTGCAGACGGCCGGCTGTGTCTATGATGACTACATCCATCCCCTGAGCCACAGCGGCCGATACAGTGTCGTATGCTACGGCGGCTGAATCACTGCCGAGTTGCTGCTTGATGACGGGTACACCTGCACGCTGTCCCCAGATGTCGAGTTGCTCTATGGCTGCGGCGCGGAAGGTGTCTGCAGCACCGAGCATCACTTTATAACCGGCTTTTTTGTATTGGGGAGCAAGATTACCTATAGTGGTCGTTTTGCACACGCAGTTTACAACCACGACCATTATGACGTATGGCTTCTTGTCTGCGGGTACGGCGAAGTCTTCTGCATCTTCGTCGGCGTTGTTTTCGGCGAGCATAGCCGAGATTTCATCGCAAAGAAGGTCGTTGAGCTCATCAGTGCTCACATATTTGTCGCGGGCTACGCGTTTTTGCAATCGCTCAATAATTTTAAGTGTTGTGTCAACACCAACGTCAGAAGTGATGAATACTTCTTCGAGATCATCGAGCACATCATCGCTGACGGTTGACTTGCCGGCTATGACACGTTTTATCTTGGAGAAAACGCCTTCTTTGGTGCGCTCAAGGCCCTTGTCGAGCGTTTCTTTCTTTTCGCGGGAGAAAAATTTGCTGAAAATACCCATTTTATGTGTATCTGATATAGTAGGATTGGTTTTAATCGTGCAAAGTTAAGAATTTTTTTATGCAGTATAAAGCATTATTCGCTACATTTGCACTAAATTTAGCTTAAAGACACTCATGCCGGATACGTTTGTTACTATAGCCACCGATGGCCGCGGTCAATATACTGAGCAACGCAGTCGTTTTCTGTCGTTTGCGCATCATTGTGCTACGGTGGAAGAGGCTAAGGATATAATTGCCCGCTATGCGCGTGACTATCATGATGCCCGTCATGTATGTTGGGCTTATTGCATAGGGTCGGGCGAACAGGAGCAAGCTGCATCAAGCGACAATGGAGAGCCGTCGGGCACTGCCGGCCGACCTATTGCCGGCCAGATACGCTCTGCCGGCATGACTGACATTGTTGTTGTGGTAGTGCGTTACTTCGGTGGCATTAAGCTTGGCACATCGGGGCTTATTGTTGCTTATCGCGAGGCCGCTGCTCTTGCTCTGGAGAGTGCCGAGAAACGCAGCGGATATCGTGAAGCCGAAATCGCGTTTAATTTTCCCTATATGGTGATGAATGATGTGATGAAGATTGCCAAAGGCACACCGGGAGTGCGGATTACCAATCAGCAATTTGACAACGCCTGCATGATGACGCTGGCCGTGAGATGCAGCATGGTCAACGACATTTCAGCTCGCCTCACTGATATCGACGGTCTTACACTTTCATAATTTGTATAACTTGCCGGTTGGCGCATGGAGATTGGTTACACTGGTATCGCAAGCACCGGTGTGTCGGTGCTGAACAATACTCTGTGAGCCAGCGACGGACTGAACAGCCTTGTAAACGCATTTTTGCGTTTGTTCGGAATCACCATCAGATCAGGGTTATAGTCGCTCACAATATTTTCAAGCAATCGTGCATCGGTGCTGATCTTGCTCAGATCGACAGTGTCGGTGGTGAATGTGCAGTCAGGGTAGTGGGCCCGGCAATATTCGGCAAGCGACTCGAGGTCGTGTGTGGTGCTTCGTAGCAGTTTCAGGCGCTTTTTCGGGGGAATCGACACAAGACACACCCGTGGCTTGTCGGTGATGAATACACGACATAGTACATCGATGGCAAGCAGATCTTCCTGTTCGAGGTTGGTGAAGAATACTACCTGCGAGATGTGTGTGCGGTCGCTTGAGTTTCCGTCGGGGATTGCCAACACTGTATTTTGGCATTGGTCAAGCACCTCAGCCGTGACACTGCCAATAAGCTCTTGCTCTTTTTCGCGACTTGCGCGTGTCCCCATTATCACCAGCAGAGGCGGATTGATTCTTGCATATTCTATTATTGAGTCTTCAGGCACACCTTCCACAACCTTGCATATAAGTTTCACAGGCGGAAGCTCACCACTTTTCATCTTGGCCCGCAACTGGGCAGCAAACTCATCGAGCATAGCTTTGGCATCCGACTCAAGTTTTGAGCGTTCTTCCTCATCTATACCGACACTGTAGTTGAGGCTGGCCGACAGCTGCATTGCGCTTTCTTCGTTTGGGTCAATATAGCTGTGGAGCAGACACACGTCAGCACTATGTATGGCCGCGATACGTATGGCATGCTCGGCGGCTACCATAGAGTAGGGGCGGAAATCAACAGGCACAAGCACACTGTGTGAGTCTTCCTGCCGGCTGATATCTGCTGAGCAGAATATATGAGGAGCCTCGATGATGCGCAGTGCCATGGGTAGATCATGTTCGCTGATACGCACTCTCACTCCGGCCGACACTACTGGCGACTGCAGATTTACATTCTGGAATGTCACAGCAATACCCTCGGCCTCGAGCATATTGCGCAGCTTCACAGCGTAGTCGTATGTATGGATTGCAACGGTTATGAGTCTATCGTCGTGCATGGTGCTTGTGGGTTGGTGATTGGAGATATCCTCTTGTCAAGCAGTGTATCTGCGCATAGCAAAACAGATGCTTGATGAGCAATATAAAAAACATAGGGGTCTCAAGTTAGCAAAAGCCTCTCAAGACCCCTGGAAAAATCGTTGAATTAAACCTTGATTATTGGCGTGAAGCTGAATTATTCATTGGCTTCCTGCTCCTGAAGGATTTCTATTGCCATATCATAGATAGTGGAGTCATCAAGAACCACGATGCCACCGTCGGGACCCGGCTCAATGTGCACGCCCACGTTTTTACCAAAATCGTAATTGCTGCCGCCGAAGTAGTTGCGTACTGTCTGGGGTGTTACGTTGAGCTTATCTGCTATGCGGCTTACTGAGCCGTCGGGTAAACTGTCTTTGATACGGCGGAGGTCGTTGAAGGAAATAGTCTTAGTCATGATACTATCATTTTAGTGAACAATTCGGTTTTGATGTCGCCCGCAGGCTGTGCTCGTGTGACATCTATTAATTTTTTGACTAATTTAGGCTATACTTTTGAATTGTGCAAATTTTTTATGATAAAAAATTAAATGTTTGTTTGTTTTTGTTGGTTCATAGTACCTCAGCACGATAGCGAAATCATTTTCTAACAGTTAGATACGCTCTACGTCGGCTGCTTTTACCCATGCTCGTGTGCTGTTGTTGATCTTCACATCATAATATGTGTGCGAAGCCGGGTCGGCCGGAGTCGACACCGAGTCGATTATGCGTAGCAGTGTTCCTTCGTGCACTGGCACTACTTTCTCAGTCTTATCCTTTGGCGCGCGCGGTGCTGATGTCAGGTTTGTGGTCGGCACCATTACTATAGCACGATCACTGCTGCGTGCCCTGCGCACCGAGTTATAAGACACCGATATAAGTACTCCGGTCACAAAAAACAGTACGATACCCGAGAAGAAACCGATCTTGCGTAGGCCAACACGTTGGGTGAAGATATATAAAGCTGCAGCCGAGAGCAACAGCATAAAACTGCACAATGTTATCCATGCCCATGCATCAGGAGATGCTGCCATGACTATGCTTTCATAGAGATTCCCGAGAAACGAGCTGTCGTCTTCAGGCTTGTCGACGATGGTGCCGCGAACGAATTCAAGGTTTGTGCGGGCGTCGGCAAACGATGGATCAAGTTTCAGAGCGCGTTCATAGTTGAGTATTGCATTGCCTGGGCGACCGAGCCTATACCAAGTGTTTCCGAGATTATAGAAGACGGTAGCAACGGGGCCATCTGCCTCCAGCGCCGACTCATAGAGGCGGGCGGCCGTTTTATAGTCTTCACAGTTGTATGCCGAGTCGGCTTGTGCCGTCAGAGACGATGCATAGCAAGCGGCCATGCACGATGCTGCAAATATAATAAATATGGCTAAGCGTTTCATTGCTGTTTTCATTTCTTGATGTTCTCCATTTGTTTTACCACACCCTCAGCCTTGGCATAAAGATCAGCCATTTCGCTGTCGGAGCCTGTCGGGGTGAAGCGTGCCATTTCGCAGTCGTCTACGATGTTTATTACGTTTTTCACCGTCTCTTCATCTGCACCATGTTCTGTCAGCGCGGCCGATATATTGTCGCGTAGTAACTGTGAAGCCGGTATACCGAGCTTGTCGCTCAGATAACCCCATAGCGCCTTTGCCAGTTCGGCATGGAATTTCTCGCTGTCGTGGGCGTTCATTGCAGCGTGAGCCAATTTGAAACGTTTACGTGCAAGCTTTGTGGCACGGGTCAACTGCATACGGCGCACGTCGGCACTTAGCTGCAGCTTCTTGTTGTAGATAATCACGATTGCAACAAGTGCTATAAGTGCTGCGATCCAGATACACCAGTAGTATCCGGCTGTGAATACATAGCCACTCGAGTCTACCGGCGAACTGTGTTTGGTCTTGATATGCAGAATATCCTTGATAGAGGTGTCTATCTGTTTCTGGTCGGCAGGGGCAGCTGCATTGGCGCCGCGACCGACATTGATGTCGTAGGGGGTGGTATACAGAGTCACATATTCACGCTTCATTGGGTCGAAGTATGTGAATGGCATAGCCGGAATCGACACCTTTCCTACTTCCTGAGGCACTATAGTGTAGTCTATTACAGCTGAGCCCGTCATGTCGCTTCCGTTGAATCGCGCGTCGACTTCTTTGTTTGGTGTGTATTCGTCGAAACCGTGGGGGAAGGCTATCTGAGGTTCTGTGATCAGTTTTATATTTCCCGTACCGGTGATGGTGAGTTTGTAGTTTGCTGCCTCGTTGGTGAGAAGGCGCGTGGGGGTCAGTTCTGTAGAAATATTATATCGGCCTACAGCGCCGCAGAATCCCTCTGGTGCCGGCGATGGCAGGGCCTCTACATTCACTGTCACTGAGTTACTCTGGGTGCGCACCTTCTGCTCTACGGGCTCGCGAGTTGTGAAGAATCCCATAGATACGTTGCGGTACTGCACTATCGTCACATCATATTTGCCTGAAGAAATAGTGAGCTTACCGGATTTCTGAGGATAGATAATGGCCTTTTTCAACTCTGCCGAATAGTAGTTTTGACCATTGAAGTGATCGGGCTGCAACTCGTTGTTCACAGGTAATTCCTCTGTGATAAAACCATCAAAGGATGGCTGGGTGGTCGACATAAAACCCGAGATACTGTATTTTGTGTAGACTTTGATGGTAGCGATAATAGCTTCCTGCTCATAGACATGATCGCGCGACAGCGACACTCTCACAAACAGGTCTTTGTCTGATACCGGGCCGGGAGTCTGTGTGTCAATATCGTCTACATGCACGGGTCGGCGGGAATTTCCGCCCTGTGATGCTGATGCATCAGGCGCATCTTTGTCAGCAGGGTATATCTGGAAACTTATCTGCTGTGAAGTGTATTGCTTGCCGCCGGCACTGATGGCAACAGGTGGTACTGTCACCTTGCCGGGTCCGTTTGCTACGTAGGTGAAGGTATAGTCAACAGATGTCGACGAACTCATCCGGCCGTTGACGTATGAGGTGCTCGACATAGTCGAGGTGGCCGGTCCGTAGAGCAGTTCGCAGTTGTCGAGCTGTGGTGCCTTTGGTGGATTTGCCGTGGCATTCTTCAGGCGGAACGTCAGAGCAAATTTACGGCCCTGTATGACGTTGCCTGGTGAATTCACCGAGAACGACACATCTTGTGCGCTTGCTGCCATCGCGGCTCCAAGCACAAGTATCAATAAAGTAGTGAAACGTCTCAACATAGTCATTCAGTTTGTAGTGTGTTGTTTACCAGGGTTTGGGATTAACATATCCTGCAGCATTCTCGGTCTTCTCGTTGTCCTTGCGGGTTTTGTTTTCCTGAGCCTGCATGGCCTTGAGTATCTGCTCGCTGTTTCCCGACAATTCCTGTTTAGGCTGGGGTTGCGATTGCGGTTGTTCCTGCTGCTGTTGTTCTTGTTGTTGCTGGTCTTTCTTGTCGTCTTGCTGCTGTTGCTGTTGTTGCTGCTGGTCCTGCTGATCCTGGTTCTCGTTTTTCTTGTTGAGGGCGAGCAGCAGGTTCTGACGAGCTTTGCGGTTGTTTGGGTTGACCTTCAATGAGTTTTTGTATGCTGCTATGCTTTTGTCGTATTCTTCGGCTTCGTAAGCCAGATTCCCGGCATTGTAGAATGCCTTTTCGCGCAGCATTGCGTTGTCTGTTGATTTCGCCACATTCAGGAATATTGAGTCGGCTTCATGGTGCACGTTGCTTTCTTTTGCCGGAGCGCCTGATTCCTGAGCCATTTTATACATGGCAAGTGCCTTGTTATATTGGGCTGCGTCAGACAAGGCATTCTCCATCAGAGCCATTTCATAGCACTGCAGTGCCCCCTGATAGTCTTTGTCTTTATAGAGTTTGTTGCCTTCGTTGACATAGTAGCGCTCCTTCCTGGTCGATGGATTCTCGGCCTTGTCGGCAGCAAAGACAGAGCCCGATGCCGAGAGCAGCAAGATAGCTGCGAGCAGAGTGCGTGATAATATGTTGAGTGATGACATCATTGTCATGAGTTTTTTATGTTTATTTGCTGAAGAAGTTTACTTTGTTGAGCCAACCTATTTCGCGGTCAAGCACAAAGATGTCTAAGATAAGGAAAAACAAAGCTATCCATGCAAATGTGGGAAACTGCTCGGCACCTGCGCTGTAGCGCACGCTCTTGAGTGGGGAGCTGTCGAGTTCGCCAAGCTGTTTCACAATGTCGTCGAGGGCGGCCGATGAAGCTCCGTTGACGCAGATGCCTTTTCCAGCTTTTGCTATTTCCTGTGCAAGTGTTTCGTTGGTAGTGGTGAGCACCACTTGACCCTCAGAGTCTCGCATATATTCGTTCTTTTTGCCATCGACAGGGATGGGAACTCCCTTTGCGCCACCCATGCTGATTACATCTACCTGTATGCCCTTGGCTGCGGCTTCTTCGGCTTTTTTTACAGCATCGCCGTCGTGATCCTCGGTGTCGGTGATGAGTATCACGGCTTTGTGCAAGTCTTCTGCCGGTGAGAATCCTTTCATTGCCATGTCGAGTGCCGACGATATATCAGTACCCTGATAGTTCACAAGTGCGGGTGACAGGTCGTTGATATACATCTTTGCTGCCGAATAATCTACGGTGATAGGCAACTGCATCTTTGCTTGCCCGGCAAAGACCACCATACCCACTTTGTCGTTTTCAAGACGCTCGACGAGTTTTTCAAGAATGAGTTTGGCGCGGTTTAGTCGCGAGATTCCTCCCGGAGCATCTGTGGCCGAGGCGAGCATAGAGTTTGAGACGTCAAACGCTATCATTACCTCTATGCCGTTGACCTCGGTGTTTTTCTCGGTTTCTCCGGCGCGCGGACGGGCGAGCATTATTACCAATGCCAGCACAGCCATAAGCTCGAGCGCTATCTTTATGCCCGGTTTGTAGCGCGATGCTTCGGGCATTAGATGCTCTATCACCGGCAGGCGGCCAAATTTGCGCAGCTTGCGGCCGCGGGCCATGCGTGCCAGCCAGAAGAGTAGCCCGAAACCGGGCACTGCCAGCAGCAGCCATAACAGGTGAGGATATGCAAAGTCAAACATATAGTTTAGCGGTCGTAGTTTTAAAATTCGTTAGATATATTTATTAATGTGTTGCCGACGTTGGCGGCAGTGACATGTGTCAGGGAATAGAGCGAAGCACCGTGTAGCGAAGCAACAGTTCTAAGCCGAAGCATAGGAAAGCCAACCATGCCCAGAGCATGTAGTTGTCTTCTGTGTGCGAGAAGTGGCGCACATCCATAGTAGTTTTCTCGAGCTGATCGATTTCTTCAAAGATTTCTTTGAATACCTTATTATTGGTGGCGCGGAAATACTTGCCTCCTGTGAGGTCGGCTATTTGCTGCAAGGTGTTTTCGTCTATCACCACAGGCTGGGGCACGTAGGTTAGGCGGCCAAACATGTCAATTGTCGGGTAAGGTGCATTGCCGTTGGTGCCGATACCCACGGTATAAATTTTCACACCCATTTCCTTGGCTATTTCAGCAGCAGTCATGGGCGAAACCACGCCTGTGTTGTTTGAGCCGTCGGTGAGCAGGATGATGCTGCGGCTTTTGGCTTTGCCTTCTTTGAGGCGGTTGAGCGAAGTTGCTATACCGTCGCCAATTGCCGTGCCGTCGGTCACCATTTCTGTCTGTATTCCGGCAAGGTAGTTTTGCACCGGTGCATGGTCAATTGTCATGGGGATCCCGGTCATACTCTCGCCGGCGAAGATTACTATGCCAATGTTGTCGTTATCGCGGCCGGCCACAAACTGTTGAGCCAGAGCCTTTGCTGCTTCAAGTCGGTCGGGCTCGAAGTCGCGGGCGAGCATACTGGTCGAGGTGTCTATTGTCAGGATGATGTCTGTGCCCTCTGTTGATGTCGTGCGCCAGTTGTCTTTGATTTGCGGGCGCGCAAGCACGATTATCACGCATGCCACAGCCGCAAGCCGCAGGCCGAACAGCACGTGGCGCAACCATGACTTATATGTCACTGGCAGATGTGCGAAGGGCTTCACCGTGGATATAGACATCGACGGGTGGGCGTTGTGCTGTTTGAAGACATACCACACAATCAGCGGTATCAGCACAAGCAGTAGCCATAAATATTCCGGATGAGCGAATTGCATTTCGTAGTTGTTTCAGTCTGTAATCATTTGTTATTTGATGGAGAGCTGTTTTCTGCTTTCTCATCTTCCTCTGTCTGAGCGGGGCGCGTCTCTTCCACAAATGCCTTCACAAGATTGAAGGAGCGGATGTTATCGTCGGGCGGTGGCAGCACTTTGGCAAACTTCACGAAGTCGGCCACTCTGAAGAGTTGACGCAGATCTGTAGTTGCCTGCGATGCCTCGGGATGCTCCGAGACAGCTTTCACTGTCTGCGATGAGGTCATCTCGGGTGCATAGATGCCGAATCTTGCCGATAGATAGCGGCGCAGAATGTCGGTCAGACGGGTGTAGTATTCTTTTATGTGACCTTTTTCTATGAGATTTGAGTCTCGCAGATGCTGGAGATCCATCATTGCTTGTTCATACGGCGGTATAACCTTCTTGCGAGGCAATAGTGTTTTGCCGTTTTTCTTGTAGAGAAGGTAGATAGCAGTGCCTAAGCCTGCAATCAATATGCCGAGGACTATCCAGTACCAATAGTCAAGCATCCAGTTTGGGAAAATGTCATACCATCTTCCTGGTATGCTCACAGTGCCTTCAACCGGATTGATTGTCGTGAGCGAATCGAGCTCTACGGGGCGCACATTGAGCGATACAACTTCAGCGAATGTGGTGTCCGTACCCTCGGCATAGCCTATGCGTGGCATGGTCACAAGCCGTGGCTCAAATGCTTGAAGGAGTATCTCGTAGCTGTATACTTCGCTCACACCGTCAGGAGCATCAGTACGGTCGGCATTTATTTCCAGAAATTCCACGCCCTCATGCTCTGATCCCTTCTCAGGGACACCTACTATACTGCCCGTAGCATTCTTAGGCACAATAACTTCGGCGTGCATAATAGTGCGGTCTCCCATCTCCACTGTCACACTGTCGATTGCAGCGCGCACCACAGGGCGGGCTGCCGAACATGTCACGGCGGCGGTTAGCATCAGTGTCAGAGCGTATATATATTTAAATTTCTTCATATATTCATTATTGAATCATGATGTTTTTCAGAGAGAGTGTGTGAAATGCCTTGGTTGCAATCAGCGACCTCGGCTGCGGAACAGTCCCATCAACGCCTTCACATAGTCTTCATCGGTGGAGATCGACGCATAGTCTACATTACAGCTCTTCAATGTCTCCGACATAGCCTGCTGGCGGTCATACCACCATTTGTCGTAGGCCCGGCGGGTTTTGGCCGATGATGTGTTTACCCATCTCGACTGGCCTGTCTCCAGATCTTTCACGCGCATCAGTCCCACGTCAGGCATTTGTGCGTCACGGCGGTCATAGACCTGCAACGCCATCACATCATGCTTGTTGCGGGCCATGGTGAGCTCGCGTTTATATTCGCCGTCGGTGATGAAGTCGCTGATTAAGAAAGTGGCGCATTTCTTTTTGAGTGCATCGGTGAAGTATCGCAAGGCGCCGGCAATGTCAGTGCCTCGACTTTGTGGCTGATAGTTGAGCAGTTCGCGGATGATAAGCAATATCTGATGTTTACCCTTACGGGGAGGGATAAACTTCTCCACGCGGTCGGTGAAGAACAGCGCTCCTATCTTGTCATTGTTCTGCGTGGCCGAGAATGCCAGTGTTGCTGCAATCTCCGCTATCATCTGGCGCTTTTCCTCGCCCACAGCTCCGAAGTCGCTGCTGCCGCTGACGTCAACAAGAAGCATCACGGTGAGTTCGCGCTCTTCTTCATAGACTTTCACGTAAGGGCGATTTTGGCGTGCAGTCACATTCCAGTCGATATCGCGGATGTCGTCGCCATACTGATATTCGCGCACCTCGCTGAACGTCATGCCGCGCCCCT
>CAZAME010000025.1:0-22803 GCA_964486445.1 uncultured Bacteroides sp.
GTTGGTCTTTACCACACGGTTGCCGCAGGCTGCGAGTATCTGCGAGAGGCTGTAGCCCAGCAGTATATTGCGCAGGTGACCCAGGTGCAGAGGCTTGTTGGTGTTTGGCGATGAATACTCTACCATCACCAGCGGGCTCTCAGGTGTGACAGCCTTGATGCCATAATTCTCATCAGTAGCGATGTGTGCCAGCACAGCGTTCCAGAAAGTCGGCCGGATGACAATGTTGAGGAATCCCTTCACAACATTGAAGCGCTCAACAGCAGGCTCATTGGCCACAAGCCATTCGCCGATTTCTTTTCCAAGGGCTTCAGGAGCCTTGCGGGCCGTCTTCACCCAGGGGAAAACCACGATTGTGAGGTTGCCCTCAAACTCCTTTTTGGTGGACTGCGGCACTATCTCCGTTGCCGCACAATCGATGCCGTAAAGCTCTTTGAGAGCCTTCGACACCGCTTGCGAGATGATATTGTCTATCGACATAGCTTATGTTGTGCTTTTGATTAACTTATTCTACAGTCGCAAAATTAGTCAAAAAAAGGCACATAGACAACACTATGGCAGCGCGCTTACTGCGCGTTGGCCAAAGGAGCCGGTGTGGCATACACGCGCTGAGCCAGTTCCTGGTCAAGCATATATAGGCCCGTGCCGTTGTCGCCGATAAGTTTGAGCTTGTCGATTAGCAGTTTGGCAGTCTCTTCTTCTTCAACCTGCTCTGAGATAAACCAGTTGAGCTGATCGCGTGTGGCGTAGTCGTGCTCGGCGTCGGCCAGTGCATAAAGGTTATTTATCATTGAGGTCACCTTCTGCTCATGGGCGAGAGTAGAGGTCATTGCGTCGATCAGGCGATCCCAGTCGGTGTCTACAGGAGCGATGCGCATCAGGCGCACGCGGCCGTCGCGGCGGTTGACATAATTCATAAATATGCGGGCGTGGTCGAGCTCCTCACGATATTGCACGAAAAACCAGTTGGCTGCACCGGTGAGACCCTGTGCCTCGAAGTTCATGCTCATTGACAAATAGAGATATGCCGACCAAATTTCAGCGTTAATCTGCTCATTGAGAGCTTTTTCTACTTTTTCGCTTAACATAAAGAATTGCAATATTAATTATTAAACAAATGTCTATATATTATAACGTCGCAGCCGGCAAAAAAGTAAGATCCCGGAAATAAAATTTTTGACTAAAGCAAAAGAAGCGCAAAATCGCTTGTGAGATTGGCCATAGTTCACTATCTTTGCACCCACAAGCCCGGATGGCGGAATCGGTAGACGCGCTGGTCTCAAACACCAGTGGAGCAATCCATCTCGGTTCGAGCCCGAGTCCGGGTACGGCTATAAGGAATCATCATCAGGTGGTTCCTTTTTTGTATGACATGCCCGTCATAGAAAAAAGCGAACTCAGATTTTCTCAATTCGCTTTTGTTTTGTGGAGTATGTTTAGTCGTAAATCAATGTCTCAAAAATCTTTTGAGCTACTTTCTTTTAGATTTTTTATCTCGTTCCCTAAATGGTTGCACACTTTTTAATCCGTCAATATGTTCAAATAATTGCGGCTCAACATTGGCCATCATAGGATCAAGAATAAAGTCAATACCTTCTCTTCGGGCTAATTTTGCGGCAGGAACGAAATCTGAGTCGCCTGAGAACAAGACGATTTGATTCACAAATTTTTTAAGAGCTAAAGACGCTATATCAACTCCAATTTTCATATCTACCCCTTTTTGCCTTACGGATAGAAAGACATCATCTTCGGTGAGATCATTAAGCGTGATCTTGCCTTTTAATAATTCTTTTGTTGCCGAAGGACGAATCTCCCAATTTCCATTATCTTTTAATGTACCAACCCGCAATGCTACCTTCCTTTTCTGTTTCAATGCTTCCATTAACTCTACACGGAACTTGTATTCAGGGGTTTTACTAAAATCTACTGCTTTTTTGCTTATAGGATTATGAGCCTTTTTCCCTAAAGGCATACAATCATAGTAGAAAATTCTATATAATATATTGCGCTTTCCTACATGCTTATGAGCCATTGCATACAATATATCAGCCACTTGAGCACCATCAAGATGTTTATCCTTGTTATATAAGGTATTAAAGCGCTTGACAAAAAAGCCGCCGTCAATTAGCACTGCAATTTTAATTGGAGGTAGAAATTCGTTGACCATAAATAAAAAGAAAAAGCTCAAGGGTTGGCGTATCCATTATCAAGAATTAGCGGCAGAGCTGCTATCGGATGCGCGTTGCCATGAGCATAATCATGTTCGCAAATTTATGCAAATTTTATAGGATAACAAAATTTTGTAACGAAAAGTTGTCTTTTTGTTCCGTATTTGTGACTTACTTAAAAGCTATATTATGGAAGCGCAAATAAAATCTATGGGATTAATGGATACATTCACAAAAGTTACAATTCCATTATCTTTAATATCGTGTTTTCCCATGAAAAAAGCAAACCATCAGGAGGCGGCTGTGAGTGTCTGCAACCTGATGGTTTGTTTTTTATATTGGGATGATTGTGATTGCCCGGTGACGCTTAGCGCACGACAACCTTTTCAACCTTGTTGCCGATGCGGCGGATGTAGATGCCGGGAGTTGCTGTGGCGCGATCAACTGCGTGGCCCTGCATGTCGAAGAGCTGCTCGGTGCCGGTAGCCTCAACAGCGTCGTCAGCCTCGATGTCGGTGATGCCGACGGTGTGGCGGCCCATCAGCTGATCGAGCTTGGTGAAGCGGGCCTCGAGATAGGTCTTGATGTTGTTTACTTCGCCCTCATAGGTGCCGAATATTTTCTGGTTCTTCTGCACCGAGCGGTTCAGTATAGGCCAGCGTGCAAAGTTGAGTTTCTGAGATTCATCGAGAGTCTTGGCATACTCGTTGATGCGTTCCTCAAAAAATTCATAGTTGAGGTTGCCGTTCTGGCGCAGCTCGCTCCATATATCGCTCAGCATTGTCTTGGCGCCGGCATCCTGCTTGATAATGCGGTTCACAAAATCCTGCATACCGCTCGCTTTTGATGCGTCGCGGTGTGTGTAGAGATAATCCGAGAGATTATTCACAGGGTTGGGGCTACCATAATTCTGGAATCCGAGGTCTACGTCCCACACCGGTCCTACATGCAGCTGGCCGTCGCCACGGTCTTTATACATATATGTGCTCCAGAACGAGTCGAGATTGCCGTCGAGCTCGCAGACGATAAAATAGCGCAGGAAGCTCTCAAGGTCGAGATACTGGCGATAACCGCTTGTCTCGCTTGTGAAGTTGCTTGACCAGAGGGCCGTCTCCATTTTGTTGAAGAAATCTTTGATGTATGCCGACTGTTTGGCTACGATGTCACCGTCGTCGGGCGACTTGATGGTCACAGGGATACCCTTGTTTGAGCGGAACCACGATATTTCCTGGTCGGCGTAGGCGTCTATTTCTATGAAGTAGCCGCCGGTGAGAGCGTCGCCAGCAACATCTTCAGGCACCATTTCAGTGATTTCCACGCGATTAGGGTTGACTTCAACCTGGTCGCAGAGCTGATAAGCGCCTTCATACTCACCATTGTATATCACATCAACAAAAGTGCAGTAGGGAGTATAGGGCATACCCACCTCGCGCGATATGTCAAATGCCACCTTATTGCGCATGAGCGAGCGGTCGCCGTAGTTATTGATGAGAGTCCATTTTTTCAACTTGGCAGGAGCATCGAGCGGCTGCTGCTTCTTATTGAATTTTATCTGGAAGGGCTTCTTGTTGAATGTCCACGAGCCATTGCCGCGACCCTTCATCTGTGCCTCGCTGTCACACAGCAGTTTGGTGCCGTTGTCTGAGATAATAGCCACAAACGAGCCGGGATGCTTGTCTTCTTTCGACATGATCTGGGCCATGTCGGGCGTGTTAAATGACACAGTGGGCAGGTTGGTGATCTGGTAGAACTTGCTGTCGTCGCCTTCGCCGGCTTTGCCGTAGAATTCAACTTCGGCAAAGTAGCCGTAGCCGTTGGTTGCCACAACACGCACGTAGCGGAATCCGCGGCTGGTGTCGACATCGAGATAGGTGACCTTCCCGGCATCGGGAGCCTCCTTAAACATCATGATGGGGAGTGCATCAGAGAAGTCGGCATTGTTGGCACCCTGCACCACAGCGAAGCGTGCGCTTGATTCGTAGCCCTGACGTGGAGCTATGCCCACACGGCTTATCACGTAAGGTTTGCCAAGGTCAAGACCAACCCAGCTGCGGCCATAATAGTAGCCGTAGGGACTTGCTTCATTATAAGTGCCGCTGTAATATGTCGATAATTTCCCGTCGAAAGCATTTGCTGCCGAAGAGGTGTTTGAGCCTAAAACAGTGCCCTTAAGTGTGGTTTGTGCCATGACAGTACCGCAGGTGCATGCAGCCAGTACAATAGCGAGCGATAGGTTTTTGAGATTCATGGGTTGAGTGATATTGCAGATTTGGTTATTTGCTGATTTGTGGATGGTTTGACTGCAAATGTAAGCATAAAAACCGAAGTTTCAGCAATATTTGACTCATAAACCATTATGTCGGCGCCATTTTTAACAACTTAGTGCGCCCGAGTCACCCCACTAAGCGCAGAACTCCGACGCCGGCTTATTACAATTCTTCGCCTCCGTAATGTTATTGAATGTTAAATTCTCGCAAATACCTTGCATTTGGCCTTTCCTGATATTATCTTTGCCGTGCAAAGTCTACGATGATTGTTTGACAAGATTTTGCAAGCATCGCCTGCAGCGATGACTCGGAATAAAATTAGACTAAAAGAATAAAGACGGTAAATCCACTGTCGCTCAGCAGACTACCGTTTTACGATTTACCAATAATCTTATCACATTTTACAACCGGAGCGTTGGTCTAAACGCCCCGGTTGTTTTTTTAATCCCTCTCTAAAAAATAGCTTTGAAATAGTTGTATGTAGTATAGTGTTTCATAGATTTCTGATATTACAACACCTCACGGGTGTGATTGGTTCACCGATGTTGGTTGAGAAGTGATCGGTATATGTCTGTAAGCGACTTCATCACTGTTTCGGGCAAGTAAGGTCCGACGCTCCGCAGAGCCTCGCGCCCTTGCGAGGCTATAAGTTCGCGATTGTCGAGATATCGTTTTATAGCTGATGCTATGGCGTCGGTGTCGCCGGCGTTTACCAGTGTGCCGTTGACGCCGTCGGTTATAATCTCAGGGATGCCGCCGACCGGGGTCGAAATCACCGGATGGGAGTGGGCCAACGCCTCGAGGATGGCAATTGGCAGTCCTTCGTTGTAAGAGGGCAGTATGTAGATATCAGCATCTGCCAGCAGTTGAGCCTTTTTGTCACCCGACACCCAGCCTTCATAGCTCACAATATCCGATAGATTGTGGCGGTTGATAAAGTCGTGCATATCCACATCCACGATATTGCCGCCTATGCTCAGATGCAGCCTCCCCACGAAATCGTTGTGGTGGTCGGCGAGAGCCTGGAGCAGGTCAAGGCATCCTTTGCGGCGGCTAACCTCGCCAAGATACAATAGATTAAGCTGTGATGAGGTGTTGCGTTGCACCGATGCCATGGTTGCAGGCGACACAATATTGTTGAGCTGCGTGATCAGGTCGGGCCGCACTCCTATCGAAGTGAAGTAATCGCGCCAGCGCTCCGACAGCACAATCATTTTGTCGCAGCTGTTGATTGTGTCGGTGATAGCCTGTTTGTTTTGTGCGCTGTTGTAGTATTCTACAAAGTCGGCGGCATGCTCGTGCAGTATTACTCGTTTGCCGAAGCGTTTTGCCAGTCTTATGAAAATCGTAGCTCGCTCAAACGACGCATTTGCTGCCGCGTGGATGTGCACAATGTCTATGCGTCGGTCGCAGGCCAGCAATGCCGTCAGCCGTGCCACAGCCTGTGCCATATAAGCAGCTTTTTTTAGTTTTCCACCATTGTTCCAGCTGGGGATGAAGCGCATGCCGTGGATATATCTCCCGTAGCTTAGTATCACGGAAGTCATGCCACCCATACTGCGCCGTGATACACCTATGGTGATTACGTGGTCTGATATGTCATGCCCTATCAGTGGAGTCATTCGGCTGTCGGTTGAGGATAATGATTATTCCAATATTCTTTCACTATCCGCTCGATAGTGGCGAAGTCAAGATATTTCCCGGCAAGATTCTTGCGGTCTTTCTTCTGCAGCCATACACCGGCTGTACGGCTGTCTGCCATTGCGCCGGCGAGAGCCTTGGCAAATCGGTCGGGGTCGGGCAATGTGCAGATGTCTATGAGCGTCAGAGGGCGATAATCGGCAACAAAATGGTGCCTGCCTCCGAGACGGTAGTTGGTGAATATGCCGTATGTGTAGTTTTCGCTGAACCTATATGTGTTGCACAATGCCAGTTTCCAACTGCGGGCTATATTATTCTGGGCAATTGCGCCGAGCAGTTCCTCGACATTTTCGCGCACGAAGCAAGTGGCCGAGTTCATATAATTATAGCGCCACACGTCGTCGCGACGCGATGGATCAACTTTCAGCAGACGCATATATGCGTTGCAGTATTCATCGTGGCTGGGCTCGTTGACATTGACGGGGCGGAACATCATGTACTTGCCATCGCGCACCCATTCGTCGGTCGAGAAGGGGCGCATCAGCACACACTCCGAGTCTACGTTGAAGGTGGCCTCATATTCGTCGCCGATAACCTCGAAGACTCCGAGTTTGCATATCTGTTGAATAATCCACTCGCGCACGGGGATTGTGAACGGACTCACGTGGAAGTGATGTCCCATAAGCTTCAGCGGAAGCCTCACAAGATAGCGGGGAAGCACCGTCGACTTGCGGTATACTCGATGGTTGCCGTAGTTGAGCGCCAGAAACATCTTATAATCCTCGTCGTTGACAAAGATGAAGTGATCAAGATCGGGGGCAAAGCGGTCGATGCTCTCGCACAACAGCCTGCACTCGTGGAAGTCGGCTTTATATGATTGGGTGACGAAGGCTCTCTTTCCCATATCTCGGGGTGGTTTGATGGTGGATTATTAGTCGTTTTTATTTGCGTTTGCGGATAAGTCGCGCAGGGTTGCCGCCGACAATGCTGTAGGGTTCTACGTCTTTGGTGACTACTGCGCCGGCGGCTACCACACTGCCGTGGCCGATGCGGTGCCCCGGAGTGAGGATACATCGCACTCCCAGCCACACGTCGTCTTCTATTATTGTGGGCGGATGGTCGAGGTCTGAGCCTTGCTGACCCATAGGTATGTCGGGATTGTCGATGCGGTGATTGTTGTTGACAATGTGCACTTCGGGGGCCATCATCACATATTTGCCAATTATAGTGTTGCCGGGCACCACGCACCGCGCGCCTATGCCGCTGTAGTCGCCAATTTCTATATCCTGTCCCATGCCGAAGTAGGCGTGGCGGTCAATGGTGGATATGCGGCCGCACCGCTTGAACATGCCCTTGGCGCAGAGCACACGCAAAGCATTGCACACACGCCCTATGACCGGGGTGTATGAGCCGGGCAGATGCGAGGCAAAGCCGTAGTAAAACGATGCGGCAGCAATTGCGATAAGTCGGTTGGCCATAGCGGGTGATGATATCGATATTAATGTTGTTTCTGATGACTGAGCCCGTCGGTGAGCAGTCCTTTCTGCAGCCGCAGCGACAGCCAGAAGAACTTTGACGACAGCAGATGCAGCCATTTTACTGCGCGCGATGCCCCGCTGAAGTGCTTCACATAATAGCGCTCACTCAGGTTATTGGCCCGGAGTGTGAAGGTTGTGCCACGCCGGCTTGTGCTCACTGCGCCGAGGTGCACGCAACGCAGCGACGGTACTATATAGTTGCGTTTTCCGACTGATGAGAGCTTCTTGTGCAGGATGTCTTCTTCGAAGTATAGGAAGGTGCCTGGGTCAAACCGGCCTATGCTTTCAAAAAGATTGCGGTCGATGAGCATGCATGAGCCCGATGGAAGGTCTACTTCAAGGCGGTCGGGCAGAGGAGCCGTGCGGTTGCGTAGCAGAAACCGTGCGCCGGTGTAGTCTTCGTCTTCGCGGCCACGGAGGCGCCACAGATAGTGCAGGAAGTTGGTCTTTATCAGGTCGCGCACACGGGTTGCCCGCCGTGCGCAGTTATAGTCGATGCTCTTGCGGTCACCCTTGAGCAACAAGGGGCTTATTATGGCGCAGTCGGCGATGCCGTCGCGACTTTTTATCAAGGTCGGTATGATATCTTCGACAAAGAGTATATCATTGTTAAGAATCATTACATCGGCAATGTCGTTGTCAGTGCTCACGAGTTGCAAGCCCTTGTTATTGCCGCGGGCATAGCCGTCGTTGGTTGCCGAGGCCAGCAATGTTGCGTATGGCAGAGAACCTTTGTGCGCGGCTGCTGACTCATCATCGAGGCGTATATAGTGGTCACCATAGCGGCGCTGCATATAGTCGTGAAGAATAGCCGGAGCGTCGGCTCGCGACGATCCGTTGTCGACTACAACAAGCTTCACCGGAGCCGAGTTGAATTGCTCTACGCTCTCGATGCAGTTTATCGTGTCTTCAACATTGTTGAAGTTGAGTATTATCAGTGCAGTCTTCTTCATCTTCATCATCGTTGTAAGGGGCGTAGACCAGATATAGGCCCGTGACCACCTCGATAATCTGATAGAAATACAAAATAGGCCCAGAGGCTACGCCGATGACAGCCATGAAAATGAGCCAGTAATTGAGATATTTGCGCGACTCGGGCTTTTTGCGCTTAAAGGCGTCGAGCATTATTGCTGCGAGTGCCACGGTGGCGATCAGGCCGAAGTGATACAGGAAACCGGCCCAACCAACGTCGGCGGCAAAATATTTTGATGTCTCGGAGTCATAATCAAATCGGTCGCCCCAGGCCGAGTGTCCGGTCGACGGGATACCGTTGCCCAGAAGAACAGTCACCGGTGAGTCTTGATATTCATAGACATAGTGTCGCCAAGCGCCGATGCGCACGTCTTCGTCTACTTGCTGATTGCTTTCATATTGTTTTTCTGACAACTCCATGATTGACTCATACATGGGGATGTTAGGAAGCACAAGCACAACTACAGCCACGACAGCCAGGGCGCCAATGATCTTTTTGGTGAGTGAGAGATTCTTGAATATATACCACATAGAGAGCAACGCGGCCATCAGTATGATCTGGCGTATCACCGACAGGATAAGCATCAGCGACAGGATGCAGATGGCTGCTATCCATATAGGGCGTTTTGTAGAGTTCCACTTGCCTATGCTGAAAAACAGCAGAAGCGCGAAAGTGTGGATAAAGGGCAGTATGATGCGGATAATACCCCGCGTGAGGTCTTCTTCCGGAGCTTCGCCGAAGACGGCATTGGGGAAGGAGAGGGCATTGAGGGCATAAACCGGTATCGCCATCGCGCACACGGCGAAGAGAAATTTGATGACTCTGTCGGCCGGGATATTAAACTTGATGAGGATATAGAACCAGGAGTATGCAAATATATATGGCAGCGATGCCATCAGTGACACCGTGATGCTCTGGTCGTGGAAAAGATAGGCGGTTACAGCCGACGCGCATAGCATTGTCATTAGGGTGATGTATGGCATGCGCGGTGCGCCGGTGCGCATATAGTCGACACGCCGGTCGGTGACTGCCAGCATCAGTGCTCCTGCACTGATGAGGTAGAACACGGCCTTTACCGCAGCTTCGCTCAACAAGTTGTGATAGTTGAAGAAGCCCATGGTGGACAGGAATCCGGCGATGAAGATTATATAATACATCGGCGTGCGGTGAGTGTAGTTCTATCTTAGTCTGCTGAGGCGGCTGTCTGGCGTGAACGCACGCGCATAAACAACACCGTTGCAGGGATGATAAGACCCATCAGGAAAGCGACGATCATCTTCTTGGCTTTCGACAGACCGAGTGGTTTGTTGAGAATGTGGGGCTGGTCTACCACGACACCTCGGGGCATGATGTTTGACATCTTCATTGAGGTCTGTTCACGCTGTTGAAGCAGGTAGAGGTATATCTGCTCTTCAATTGCCTGACGGCGCATGAGATTGCCGTATTCGAGTTCGGTGGTCGGCAGTTCCGACACTTTGCTCTCGGCCTGGGCGGTGAGGCGCCGCAGTTTCTCGAGGCGGAAGCCGTATGTGTCTATCGCGCGGTCAAGCGATGTGTCTATGTTATTGCGGAGCATTGCCAGTTGCTCGTCAATGAGTTTTATCGACACGTTGTTGGGGCGTGCGTTGTTGGCGATTGTCATGCGCTCGAGCAACTGTTTGTTGTAGCTGTTGATCACGGCCTGCACAGAGCCTATGCTGTCGCCGACCTGAGGTATGAGCGACAGATTGTTGGCAGGGTCTGAGATAAAGCTTTTCACCATCTTCATCACGTCGAAGTCTACCTCGGCACGGCGCAACTCCATCGACATTTTCTCATAACGCTTGAGGTCGAGTTCGGCTGTCACCTTAAGCTCCGGGGTCATGTGCTTGGTCTTGTAGGCTGAGAGTTGTTCCTCGATGCGGGCGAGGCCGGCTGTCACTGAGTCAATGCGCTCGCACAGGAAGCGATATGTGGCACTCGATCGGCTATACTGCTGATCCATGCCTGTGGCGTTGTAGTATTTTATGAGGGTCGAGACTATGTCGCGTGAGAAGGTGGGGTTCACCGACGCCATGTCGACCTGTATGATGTCTGCTTTTTTGTTTATCTGTTTTACTTTCACATCCTCCGAGAGCAGTTCGGCCGCTGCCGAGTAGCCGAGATAAACGATATCTTCGCTGAGTTTGCGGCCCGGGCGGAAGAACGATGTAGTGTCGAGTGTGTAGGTGCCATAGTCTGTCACTACGTCTACGGGGAATGATTTTGCTGTCTGTTTCACAGGCGAGCGCTTGCCTATGACTGTCTTCACTGTGATATCGCCGTCTTTTGCCACACGCACCTTGAAGACTATCCCGGCCATGAGTGTATCGGGAATTGCGGGGTCACAGCTCACCCTCACCGGAGTGCGTGTAGCGGCAAGGGGCATTTTTTTGAGCAGACCGCGGTGCTCGATATACATAGTGTTAAGACTGAGATCTTTTACAGTCTTGAGGCACACGGAGTAGCTGTTCATCAGCGCCATTTCGTTGTATATCGACGCTGTGCCGCCAAACATGTTGCCTATGTCGAGGCCTGATTTAGCGATGAGCGAAGCCGCCGACGGCATCGAAGGCTGGTCGTCTGAGATAAGCACTGTCGACGACACGCCGAATGTTTCGTAAGTAAGCTTGATGTAAGCGAATGTTAGTCCGCAAAGCACCACTACGCCGGTGAGAAACCACCACCAGTGTTTGCGGTATTCTTTGAGCAGTGCCGGGAGGCTCACGAGCTGTCCGGCTGCTTTATTGTTGTTCTGTGCCATGGTATGAAGCTTATTTTACGGTGAGAGCGATCACAAGCGAGGCTATGATTGATGCTGCGCTTACTATTGTCGATATCACTGTGAGTTTGTAGGAATTGTTTTGATTATAGCGGGCATTGTCCTCGCGGATGTCGTTGGGCTGCACGACAATTACGTCATTAGGCTGCAGGTAGAAGTAAGGCGAGGTTAGCACCTTTGAGTCTTGGAGATTTATGCGCTGATAGGTGCGCTTGCCGTTTTGCTCACGTATAATCATCACATTGTCGCGGCGGCCGTAGGGCGATATGTCACCCGCCGATGCCAGTGCATCGAGAATGCTGAAACGCTCGCGGTCGATATAGAGAGTGCGGGGCGAGTTGACTTCTCCCATCACCTGCACGCGGAAGTTTGTAAGGCGCACTGTCACCATAGGATCCACAACATCTGCCGAGATTTTCTCAGTTAGCATTGCGGTGAGTTCTTCTAATGTGAGTCCGGCCACATGCAGTTTGCCCAGAACAGGGAAGAAGATGTCACCCGTAGCCGACACCAGATAGGTCTGCTGGCGTGCGGTTCCTGTGGGTTGGGTCAGCACGTCGGTAGTTCCGGGATTGATGGCGGGAATATTATAGGGGGCTGTCGCCTCGGGCTGCAAGCTGGTGACGGTGATAAACAATTCGTCGTTGGGCTGGATGAGCAACTGATATTTTCCTGCATCAAATTCACCTGCCTGTGAAGACTCGATGTCTTCAAAATAAACCAGTGAAGTCTTCTTAGACGAGCAGGAAGCCAGCAACACAATGGTGGCAATCAATGTGCCGAAGCGGAGTAAATGTCGTGTCATATAGAGCTTTATGTGATAATGCATGATTATTATACTCGCGCATGCGCGCAATAAACCATAAGCATAACGTTTAATATGCGTCAATTATTATTAAATAGTATGTTAAAAATTCACGGGCGTCGGGCAGCTTCTATGCGGGCCGCGATTATTTCGGCGGGTAGGTCCGAGTCATCGGTCTCTATGAAGTAGCTACCCTTGGGCAACGCTGCGGCAGTGGCGGGGTTGAAGTTTTCGCCGAGTGACACAAATATACCGGCTCGCAGCAATTGCATTGCCGTCTCGGGTTTGCCTCTGAATCCATGCACTATCCAGGCTACCGTAGGGCGAAGTTCGCGGTGAAGACGCAGCAGCCTGTCGGTGGCGCGCACACAGTGGATTATCAGCGGTTTGCCTGCCTTTTCGGCAATCATGGCTTGGCGCTCAAAAATAGCTTCCTGCCGTTCAGGCGTCGCGCCGCGCAACATGTCTATGCCACATTCGCCTATAGCCACAATGCGCGGGTTGTCTGCAATATGCTCCACTTCTTCCAGCGCCTGCTCTATATTGTCTTTATCAGTATCCCACGGATGCACACCAATGCTCAGATATGACGGGTTTGGCGGCAGTGGTTCACCGGGATTTATGTTGAGGATCGCCGCACGCGATGGACACTCACGGCGATGAGTGTGAATATCTTTGATGTGTTCGGGAAATATATTCATGGCACAGGGTCATATCCGCTGCCTCCCCACGGATGACAGCGCAGTATTCTGCGTATTGCGAGCCACAGGCCTTTAACCGGCCCATGACGGCGCAGTGCTTCTATGGCATATTGGCTACATGTGGGTGTGTAGCGGCACGTCGGTGGTTTCAGAGGTGAAATGCATAGGCGGTAGAAGTGCACCGGCAGCGTCAGCAGCCACACTGCGGCAGCAGACAGACATTCAGTCGGCGACAGGCGTGGTTTTGTCGGTGTCTTCATTTGCGATAAGCGAGGATGTCGAGCGGCTTATGCGGTCGAGCAGTTTGTGCATGGCTCGTTCTACTGCGGCGTATGACATCAATTCTGAAGCCACATAGATAAATGCCACGTCAAGCCGGGCATCGGCGGGCAGGGCATACTGGTGGCGGCTGAGTCTGTAGGATTCGCGGATGCGGCGGCGCATCTGCACTCGGTCTACTGCATGACGCAGTCGGCGCTTGGGCACGGAGATCAGGAACTGTGCAGGTGCATCGCTTCGGCGCCGCGGATTGTTGCGCCACACGGCGCGCAGCGGATATACCAATGCTGCACGTGTAGCAACAGAAACTCCCCCGCGGCCAAAGAGCTGGTCAATGGCCACGGTGGAGCAAAGTTTTTCTTTCTTATAGAGTCTGAACGATATTGGTGTGTCTTCGACGCTCATCACTGTCACTTAGTGCCCGCGGGCTTGTTGTGCTCTGCGAGAAACAGCTCGAGTGCACCTGTCATCGACGGAGCCTGAGGCGAGGGAGCGCCGCAGTCAAGACGCAGCCCGGCATCACGCACAGCCTGAGCGGTGGTGGCGCCGAAAGTGCCTATGCAGATATCGCCCTGATGAAAATCTGGGAAATTCTTCAGCAGCGACTCAATTCCTTGAGGGCTGAAGAAGATGAGCATGTCGTAGTCAAAAGGCTCGTCTTTGGTGAAGTCGTTGCTGACGGTGCGGTACATCACAGCCTTGGTGTAGGCTATGTTGTTCTTGTCAAGCACATTGACATCGCCGTTATGCACGTCTGAGATTGCATAGAGAAATTTCTCGTTCTTATGCTTGAGCAGGGCGGGCAGCAGGCCGTCGAGCTTGCCTGTGTCGCCGTGGAAGATTTTGCGTTTGCGATAGATGATATATTTCTGCAGATACAGGGCTATCTGCTCTGTGGTGCAGAAATATTTAAGAGTGTCGGGAATAGAGACACGCATTTCTTCGCACAGGCGGAAGAAGTGATCTATTGCCGTGCGGGCAGTGAATATCACGGCCGTATAGTCGGGGATATAAACTTTTTGCTGGCGGAATTCTTTGGCCGACAGACCCTCCACTTTGATGAACGGTCGGAAGACAATGTCTACATCAAAACGGCGTGCGATATCGTAGTATGGCGATTTCTCCGACGCGGGTTTAGGCTGTGAAACCAGTATCTTCTTTATTTTCACTTGGTTTTAGTTTTGCTTTATGCGACAAATATGCCATCCACTCCCATCAATCTGAGGCTTAGGGAATAGACGAGCAATACGGGTATGATTTCGAGACTGCAAAGGTACAAAAATAAATAAAGCAAAGACAAAATGTTGTAATAAAAAATCCTAAAACCCTTGATTATGAATATCAATTTGACCAAACAAAACAAAACCAGAGATATCGTTGCCGTGGCTATGGCGGCTTCCGGGTAAAATAGTGCTACAAGCGCAGGCACAAGCAATGCGGGCGACAGATAGGCCATGCCGGCTCTGAAGCCTTTGATCCATTGCGACGTCAGCGCAGGCGACGGTGCGAAGGCATAGCCAACTATTGAATAGGCGCCTAACTGAAACAGATAATATCCTGCGCAAACACCTGTTAGTGTGAAAATCGTTGAGGCTGTGTGGCTGTCGGGCATCAGGTCATAGCGCGCCGATATGGCGAAGTAGATGATGATTGCCGCCGACAGACAAAGCTGGCACACGAGGATTATGCCGGCCCTCGACTCGCTGGCGGTGTGCTCGTCGAAGACATTGTCGCGGTCGCGCACCGACAGCAGCTCCTGGGCTCCGGTGGTGAGCACGCGCCGCAAGTGTCTCAGATTGAAGGCCAGCAACAGCAGCAGCACGGCGTATGTGCTGAGTATTGCCGAGTCGGTGGCCGGATTATATGGCCGCGTAGCCGGTTGGTGGCCCGCAAGATATGAAGCCGGTCGCGCCGGAACTACCGATATTGTGTCGAGCACCATCTCAGGTTCGGGGCATGATGAGGCCGAGTCAGCCGCGATGCTGTCTGAGCATGGAGTATTCGTGTGTGGGGTATATATCGTTTTTGCGGCAGTTGTGTCTACTGCCGCAGTGCTGAGAATGTCGGATATGGAGTCGGCCCTGCTCATGATTTGGCGTTGAAGCCATTATGCGACGGACAAGGGCGTTGCGCCAGCTCTACTGCCTCCTGTGGGGTTGAGGCTACATACCACAGTGCGTCGCCCGACGAGCGCATGAAGTGTTCACGGGTAGCCCTGTCGAGCATTTCGAGCAGAGGATCATAATATCCGTCGGTGTTGAGTATGACGATATTGCCGTGCCACAGGCCCAGATCGCGCCAGGTGAGCATTTCCATGAGCTCTTCGAATGTGCCTATGCCGCCGGCGCAGGCTATTACGGCTCTTGCAAGGGTTGCCATCTTGCGCTTGCGTGGATGCATACCCTCGGTGACGATGAGTTCGGTCAGAGCCGGGTTCTGCCATTGGCGCTCTACCATGAAGTCGGGGATGACACCTATGGCGCGCCCTCCTGCGGCGAGAGCTCCGTCAATTGCTGCACCCATTACACCTGTGGCGCCGCCTCCGCACACCAGCGGGAGCCCGGCCTTGGCTATCTCATGGCCAAGAGCACGGGCTGCCTGCAGGTAGCGGTCGCTGATGTTGCGCGACGACGCTCCATACACGGTGATTGCGCCTATGCATCCCTTTTCGGGGGTATTCATCGGGGTCTCCTGCATCAGTCGATGATGTCGAAACCGGTGTATTTACGCAGACACTCGGGCACTACGATGCCGGCAGGTGTCTGATTGTTTTCAAGCAGAGCGGCCATGATGCGGGGCAGAGCCAGAGCCGAGCCGTTGAGGGTGTGGCAAAGACGGGTTTTCTTGTCCTCGGCACGATAGCGGCATTTGAGGCGGTTGGCCTGATATGTCTCGAAGTTTGACACCGACGAAACCTCCAGCCAGCGTTTCTGGGCGGCTGAGAATACTTCGAAGTCAAAGGTGATTGCTGAGGTGAAGCTCATGTCGCCGCCGCACAGACGCAGGATATGCCAGGGAAGGCCGAGTTTGTCGAGCAGGCTCTGCACGTGGTCTTTCATCTGCTCGAGAGCAGTATATGAGTCTTCAGGCTTCTCAATACGCACTATTTCCACCTTGTCAAACTGGTGCAGACGGTTGAGGCCGCGCACGTCTTTGCCATAGCTGCCGGCCTCGCGGCGGAAGCATGCCGAGTATGCGCAGTTTTTGATCGGAAGCTTGTCGGCCGCAATGATGACGTCGCGGTAAAGATTTGTCACAGGCACCTCGGCGGTGGGGATGAGGTAGAGGTTGTCTTCGTTGACGTAGTACATCTGGCCTTCTTTATCGGGCAGCTGACCTGTGCCGTAGCCCGACGCCTCGTTTACAACGTATGGGGGCTGCACCTCAAGATATCCGGCCGCAGATGCTTCGTCGAGGAAGAACTGTATGAGGGCACGCTGCAGCTTGGCGCCTTTGCCGAGATATACAGGAAAACCAGCACCTGTGATTTTCACACCCAGGTCAAAGTCGATGAGGTTATATTTCTTTGCAAGATCCCAGTGAGGCAGTGCGTCTTCGGCGAGATCGGGCATATTGCCGCCGGTTTTCTCTACTACATTGTCTTCGGCAGTGCGGCCTTCGGGCACCATTTCACAGGGGATATTGGGCACCGACAGAAGTATCTGGCGTATGCGGGCCTCGGTCTCTGCGAGCTGGTCGGCAACAGTCTTTTGTGTTTCTTTGATTGCAGCTACCTGAGCTTTGGCCTCGTTGGCCTCGTCGCGGCGACCTTCCTTCATGAGTTTGCCGATCTGGCCCGACAGGCGGTTGAGCTCGGCGGCCTGATTGTCGTTTGACAGTTGCAGTTCGCGGCGGCGATCGTCAAGAGCAAGTATATTGTCGATTGATTCCTTTGCATCGAAGCCTTTCACGGCCAGGCGCTCTACAATGTATTTCGGATTTTCTTTAATCTGCTGAAGGGTAAGCATATATAGTTCTGTTTTTTAGTGGCTTGTTATTCTTGATGATTCTCTTTATGCTCAGGCAAGCAGTTCTTTCACCTTTGCCTGGATGGCCCTGCCGTCGGCGCGGCCGGCCAGAGCCTTGGTAGCTGTGCCCATCACTTTGCCCATGTCTTTGGCTGAGGTGGCGCCAACGGCTGCGATGATCTTGCGCAGTTCGGCGGTGAGTTCCTCGTCTGACAGAGCTTTAGGCAGATATGTTTCTATGACTGCAACTTCGGCAAGCTCGTTTTCGGCAAGTTCGGGGCGATTCTGCTCTTGATATATACGAGCGCTTTCCCTACGCTGTTTTGCCATTTTCACAAGTATCTTGGTTGCGGCCTCGTCTGAGAGCTCGCCATCTGCTCCCTTGGCGGTCTTGGCTTCGAGAAATTCTTTCTTGATGCCGCGGAGTGCCTCGAGGCGCACTTTCTCGCGGGCCAGCATTGCCGATTTTATATCAGCGCTGATTTGATCGAAAAGATTCATATTGTCCTGTATATGGTTTTGTTTCTTTAATTCTATGTTAGTTGACGACGATGCGCTGCGGGCGACGGCTTTGTGCCGTGGTGACTATATAGATACCCGCAGGAAGCGCCACCTCTGTGTAGCTGTCGGCTACAGGCAGATGCTTTATCAGCCGCCCGGCCACATCATATATTCTTGCGTCGGAGTGCTGCTCGGCTGTGATGAAGCGGAAGCCGCCGGGGATGCTCGCCAGGCCAAACGGCTTGTCTGCGTCGACACCGCTGATGCCAGTGTGCTCTACATATATCACATTGCTCTCGGGGCTGAGATAGCCCAGACGCACCGACTGCACGGTGTAGCTCTCGGTTGTCGACGGGTCGTAGTCGTCGATGCGCAGCGGCGGGTTGTCACACTCTATGGCGCTTGTCACTAAGCCGCCGTTGATATATTGAGTGCGGTTGACAATGTAGTAGTCGATTACCTCGTCGGCCGGCTCATCCCAATTGGCCGTGTATGAGTCGTTGGTGATGTCGGTGGCAGCGGTGGCTGTGAGGCGCGACAGTGTCGGCACTGCGCATGCCACACCGTGCAGGTTTACACCGCGCGAACCGGTGATGCCTCCTTCGCTCACCACAAGGCGGGCTGTGTGTTCGCCTATCTCTGTGGGTTTGTAGGTCACGGCCAGATATGTGCCCTCCGGGCGGTTTATGAGTGTCGCATCAACCGTGGAAGTGGCAGTGGAGAACATTTTTGCAGCCGGATTGGCGGCTCCGTTGATGCGCGTGGAGATCACCACGTCGATGTAGCTTTTTATGTTCTCGCCTTGTAGAAGCAGCTGCGCCGTGGCACTTTTGCCAAGGGCAACTTCGCCGAATTCAAGTTCCTGATCCTGCACGGGTGTGTAGAGCACAGGTGTGCCCTCGGGTTCCTGGTCGGGAGTCTTGCCCGGGTCAAATGGCTCGCCCTTGAGATCGCCCCATATATAATCTGCCAGCAGCGGATAATCGATAAATGGGTTGCGGTTGTTCTGTATTCGGTAGACCTCTTCGTTGCGCATGAGCTCTTTCTGGCTCACGGGGTCTTCCTTAGCCCATTTCAGCAACAGTCTTATTGCCCAGGTTGTGAGGGTGGGGTATGCCCCGTTTTGCAGCATCCAGCTGTAGTTTGATGCCCATGTATAATCTTGATAACATGTCACCATATAGAAGTATGTGCGGGCGAAGTCGCCCTTGTATTCCTCATTGGGCTCGAATACGTAGGATGCTCCGCCTCCCTGACCGCTCACGGGGTAGCCCACTTTCACCACTCCGTTCTGATACTTTATGTTTTGAGTCGTGTTGACTTCGCCCAGTGGATAGTTGCTCTTGGCTTGATTTGCCGGTCCGTCGGCAGGATAGAGGTGGTTGAGGTCGATGTATGCGTTCACTGTCTGGCTGCCTCCCCACCAGCTTTTGGGGAAGGAGTGTTCGCGGTTCAGGCCCGAGAACGAGGGCGCATAGCGCTGGATGTTGCTATACATATCCCACCATTCTCGGCTGTCGGGATATAGGTCGGTGCGCTGAAATGTGTAACTCAGCGCGCTGTATATGGCCGCGTATGATGTGTTGGTGAGCGTCATTTGCCTGATGATGTTGTGGGCGGCGGTTTTGAGTTCACTGCCGGTCTTGCCTGTCAGCGACGTGTAATAGCCCGCAGGAATAGCTGCCGTAGCATGCATTGCTGTGGCTATCAGCATAGTGAATGTGATAATCAGTGAGCGTGACCGGGTATTCATATATGCGGTTATATGCGTTTGTTTACTTATGCCTGTTAGAGAAACAAAGTTACACCACTTATTTGAAATTCTATATACGACTCAGGCGTTAAACTACGTTAATTTCGCTTTATCCATCGACTTCAGGGCCTTTTAATTGTTTTTAGGTTAGATGAGCGTATGCAGGCAAGTCTGCTCCACGTTTGCAACTATTAAGTACTCTGTTGTTTATGCGACTATTATGAAAACATCACTAAACCTCTTACTGATATGAAGAAAACTCTACTCCTCATTGCCACCGGCATGGTGCTGGGCACCGCCTTCACCACTACTAATGCTGCTATTTTGCAACCGCAGCAGGCTCTCGAGCGCGTCAACGGCTCTGTGCCGGGCGCACGAACATCTGCGGCTCAGCGGCTCGTTTACACCGCCCGCACCTCGGCGCATACTCCTGCATACTATGTCTTTGATCGCGGTGACTCCGACGGATATATGATCGTTTCGGCTTCTGATGCCACTGAGGCTTTGCTCGGATACGCCGACAATGGCACCTTTGCCGCAGATTCTATGTCGCCGTCTATGCGATGGTGGCTCGATTGCTATGCCCAACAGATACGCGATGCCGAGCAAAACTCGGGCTCGCGACGCATCATCCGTCGCAGTGCTACGGCCGACACCGAGCGTCAGGCTATTGCGCCTATCACTGTCACTACCTGGGACCAAGGATCGCCCTACAATGCCGATTGTCCCACGGTGTCGGGTGTGCGGTGCTACACCGGTTGTGTGGCAACTGCCACGGCACAGATCATGAAGGTGCACAATTGGCCCGCTCAGGGCACAGGCTCCAATTCTTATACATGGAACTACACTACTCCCTCGGGGCAGCATGGTTCGCAGACTCTTTCTATGGATTTCTCGGGCGTCAGCTTCGACTGGGCCGATATGATTGACAGCTATGCCGGCACATCCACCGATGCTCAGAAGGCTGCTGTTGCTGAGCTCATGCACGCTGTAGGCGTAGGTGTGAGCATGCAGTATGGCACAAGCGAGTCTGGTGCACAGTCGGTGCATGCTGCCACTGCTCTGCTCGACAACTTCGGCTATGATCCCGGCTTGCGCTACGAAATGCGCGACTACTATACACTTGCCGACTGGCAAGACCTCATCTATGGCAATCTTGCCAAGGGCATGCCCGTGCTTATGGGCGGCCGCAACGACACCGGCGGTCATGAGTTTGTGTGCGACGGCTACAGCTCCGACGGCTTCTTCCACTTCAACTGGGGATGGAGTGGGCTCTCCGACGGCTATTACCGTCTCACTGCGCTTAATCCCGAGTCACAGGGTGCCGGTGGCACAACCTCTGGCTATAACGACGGCCAGGATGTCATCCTCAACATACAGCGCCCTGCCGGTGGTGAGCGTCAGCCTGTAGCTATCGGTTGCTACGGCACCATGAGCTCCGATCTGCAGAGCGGTCTGCTAAGCTTCTCGGGTGGCTTCATCAATATCTCACCCACCACTGGCAATGTCACCCTCGGTGTCGAGTTTGTCAACGCTCAGGGTCAGAGCAGTTACCTGCCCTCTGATGCTTCGAGCACACTCGTTCCTAATGCAGGATATAACTATTATGCCGTGGAAGTGCAGGGCATTCCCAATGGCGAATACAAAGCATATTCGGTCTATTCACTCGATGGCGGCAATACCTGGCAGCGTGTCAAGACCAAGATCGGTGCCCCCGATTATGCAGCTGTCACTGTGAGCAACAATGTAGCTGTCTCGGCCAAAATGTCTACGGTGACACCCCTTGAGGTCAATGACGTCGACCTTGTCAGTCCTGTCTATATCGGTTCCACCTTCCGCATTGATGCTACAGTGGTAAACCCCTCTCAGACCGAGGCCCTCGAAGATATTTATGCAGCATTTGCCGTTGACAACGGCGAAGGTGGCCTTGAACTCGTAGCCCGTGGTTATGACTACGCAGTCGATGTGCAGGCCGGTGCCACTACCGACATCACCTATCAGTCAGTCATCTATGAAGGTGCCGACAACATGCAGGCCGGTGAATACTATCTTGTCTTCGTAGACCCCTATGACAACATCATCTCCGAGCCGCAGACAGTCACAGTCAATGCCGCTACTACAACCGAAGTTGCGGTCAACAGCTGGAACATCGTCGCTCCCGACCTCAACGCTATCGACAAGAGTGCCATCACCTTTGAGGCCGATGTAGAGTGCACCGAAGGTTTCTATGCAGGAGCCGTCACAGCATATATCTTCCCCGTCTACAACAGCGGTGAGTCTGTAGAGTCACTGGCATCAATCGCCTCACCCACACAGTTTATCTCCGAAGGGCAGACCGTCAAAGTCACCTTCACAGGTGCCTTCCCCAATGGTGAGGCCGGCACAGAATACTTCGCCATGCTTCGTGGCAATTCAGGTTGGTTGAGTCAGACACAGGTCAACTTCCGCGTGGCAACACCCACAGTCGGAATAGACGACATCTCAGCCGACAACAATGCACCTGCCCAGTACTACACCCTTCAGGGCGTGAGAGTGAGCGCCGACCGCCTCACACCAGGTCTGTATATCGTGCGCCAAGGCGACAAGACAACAAAGCAAATAATCAGATAAAAGGCAGATATAAACACCCCCGGGAAGCCACGCCACGACCACCACCGGCCGCCAGGCGTGGCTTCCCTCTGTCTGTATCGTAGTGTCGCCACACCACCACACCCACGCAGGATCAACCCCACAAAGTAGGGCTGCAACAAGTAGCAGCCGACAACTACACAATCGATTGCTATACAGAAGCCCCACCAACCAATATTAGTCCTATTATCCCTATCTGTCCTATTAGTCTTATTGGTCCTATCACCCCCTCACACCCGCCACATCGCGGCAAGAGCCTCACTGGTCATTAGACCCGCCACCCCTCCCACCAAGCGCCCCCTTGACATGTAGCTGCGTAGCAGCCAAAGCCTCCTTGGAGGCGACCGGAACTGTAGCCACATCCAAGTGCCGCGTGGCGGCACGCAGGTTGTGGATTCCGTCAGCGCTCATATAAAAAGGAGCTCCTTTAGGTGCGACCACCCCACCACCATTCCACCCACCACCGAGGGCCGAAGGTCCTCGCCCTCCAAGTAACCGGGTCTTACCGAGCACAGCGAGGTTAGGCCCGGAAAAGCCATCCCAGTCAGCCCCGAGTCTGCAAAGACTCGCCCTGAATCAAATACACCCTACACCCTCACCTCCAACCATTTATACCGCAAAAATATCCACAAGGTGCAAATCTCCGGGAACTCCCCCACCAATCCCATATTAACTTTGCCGAAAAAAATCAACAACAACCATGAAAACCACAGAACCCACCCTCCGGCAGAAAGTCGCTCAGAGCGACAGCCGCCACTTCATATTGCAGTCATCATCAGCC
>CAZAME010000026.1:0-22380 GCA_964486445.1 uncultured Bacteroides sp.
TGGGAGACTCTACCTTTTGAGGGGCTGGATCAAGAAACTCCTACTTATCTACAGGCTGACGGGTATATCCATCATGGTCGCCAGGTCGTTGGCAGTCACAAACTCGGTGAGTTTGAGCACGCGGCTTTCTGCCTGCTCCATTTCGGCGGCTTCGCGCTCGCGGCTTGCTATTGCTTCGCGCTTTTCCTTGCGCCACTTGGCACCCTTTTTCTGTCCTTTATCTTTATTAGTGAGTCGGGCAAGAGTCTCCTTGACCTGCTTCTGCACGTCTTCTTCGTTGACCTCGGTGTGCACGGGGCGTTTGTTGCGGTTGTCGCCACGGCCACCGTTCTTGCCACCACGACGGGAGTCGGAGCCGGCTGCGTTGTTGCCGCCATCGCGACGCGAACCGCCGTTGCCGGAGTTCTGCTGAGCAGTTTTTTCGATGTCGATTTTCTCTTTACCAGAAATGCGCTTGCGCTTTTTGCGGTCGCCCTGAGCTGTTGCTCCATTGCGCTCACCACGGCGCTCTTCCTTAGATTTCTTTTTGGGACGAGTAGACTGGTTGAGAGCATCAAGGTCTATTTTGCCTACGACGGTGAGTGTGGCCCCGGCTTTTGGAGGCTCGGTGCGGAACACTTCGTCGGATTCAGCCTCGGCTTTCACTACGACAGGCTCAGGCTGTTTTGGCGTTTCAACCGGCTTAACCTTGACAGCCGGTTCTGCGGGTTTCTTTTCAGCCGGTGCTTCTTTCTTGGGTGGCTGTGGCTTGTGTTCCACCGGTTTCTCGACAGCAGGAGCGGCGGGCACTTCCTTTACCTCGACTTTCACTACGACAGGTTTTTCAACAACCTTTTCCACGGGTTTCTCCGCAGGGGCAGGAGTGTCGGCAACCTTTACGGGTTTTTCGGGCTCGGGAGCGGGCTGCTGTTTGGGAGCAGGGGTTTCTTTGGGCGCAGGAGTCTTTTCGGCTACTTTCACGGGAGACACAGGGTTGCCCTTGGAGTCGAGTTCGATGCGACCGACAAAGCGAGGTTTATTGCGCACGGGGAGCCCGTCGGGGCCAAGCTCCACGGGAGCAGCCTGTTTAGCAGGCTCCTTGACCGGAGTTGTCTTGCGACGCTCGGTCATGCTGTCGGACTTTTCCTTAATGACCTTGTCTTTAGAGAACTCGGCCATAAGAAGCTGCACTGCATCGTCTTCGATGCGAGTGTTTGGATTTGAGTCGACAGATATATTCTTTTTTTGCAAGAACTCAATCACAGTGGGGAGAGCCACATTGAGGTCCTTGGCAACTTTACTAATCTTAGTTTTTGGCATATTGCGTGTTTTCTATTTTTCTCTTTTATTCGGCGTCATCAAACTCAGCGCGGAGCACATTGAGCACATTGTCAATAGTGTCTTCCTCGAGATCGCTCTTCTCGATGAGAGTCTGGCGGGGAGTGTTGAGCACGCTCTTTGCTGTTACGCAGCCGATGTTCTTGAGTGTGTCGATTACCCAAGCGTCGATTTCGTCTTTAAACTCGTCGAGATAGATATCTTCTTCAAAAGTCTCTTCTGTGTCGCGGTAAACATCGATGACATAACCGGTGAGCATAGATGCCAATTTAATGTTGAGGCCGTTTTTACCGATGGCGAGTGATACTTCTTCGGGGCGCAGGAAGACTTCAGCTTTTTTATTCTCGGTGTCGAGGCGGATAGATGAAATCTTGGCAGGAGAGAGAGCTCGCTGAATGAAGAGCTGTGGATTGGCCGTGTAGTTTATGACATCGATATTCTCGTTGCGGAGCTCGCGCACGATGCCGTGTATGCGAGAACCCTTGACGCCAACGCAGGCTCCAACGGGGTCAATGCGGTCATCGTAGCTTTCGACAGCGATTTTGGCGCGCTCGCCGGGAATACGGGCCACGGCGCGGATGTTGATGAGGCCGTCGTGTATTTCGGGCACCTCAAGCTCGAAGAGGCGGCGCAGGAACTGCTCGTTGGTGCGCGACACGGTGATCTTGGGGTTGTTGTTCTTGTTGTCGACGTTGGCGATGACGGCGCGAACGGTCTCACCTTTGCGGAAGAAATCGCCGGGGATAGACTCGCTTTTGGGGAGGAGCAGCTCGTTTTTGTCGTCGTCGAGCAGGAGGGTCTCTTTTGACCATGTCTGGTAGACTTCGCCGGTGACGAGGTCGCCCTCAAGGTCTTTGAATTTGTTGTAGACAGCCTCTTTCTGCAGGTCGAGAATCTTGGACTGGAGAGTCTGGCGCAGATTGAGGATGGCGCGGCGGCCAAAGTTTGCAAAGATGATCTCCTTGGTGTGTTCCTCGCCAACTTCAGCGTCGGGATCATCGTCGGCATGGGCGTCGGAAAGCGATATCTCAAGATTGGGATTCTTGACCTCTCCGTCGGGGACTATAGTGAGGTTCTGGAAGATCTGCACGTCGCCCTTGTCGGGGTTAAGGATGACGTCGAGATTTTCATCGGTGCCAAACATTTTGGCCAATACATTGCGAAACGACTCTTCGAGCACCGAAATCATTGTTGTCTTGTCGATGTTCTTGAGTCCTTTAAACTCGGCGAATTGCTCCACCATATTAGGAGTTTCCTCTTTCTTTGCCATAAGTGGGAAATGTGGGATATAATTGGGGTGATACTTATTTTCTAATCTTTTTTTGCCCGGACTATTTGAAGTCTATAGCGTAGGTGACGCTTTTGCAGGCATCGATGTCGAACTCTCGTGGCACGGTCTGCTCCACGGGGCGTTTGCGACCTTCTTCCTTGACTTTCTCAGTGACCTCGATTGTGAATCGGCGGTCGATAGTGTTAACCTCGACGAGGCGGCCTGATATCTTGCGGCCATCGCGGGTGATGACGTCGACACGGTTGCCGAGATTCTTCACATATTGCTCGATGACTTTAAAAGGCGTGGTGAGGCCCACAGAACCAACCTCGAGCTCATAGTCCTCGACTTCGGGGTCAACTGCCGCCCGCACTGCCTGCGACACTTTCACACACTCGTCGATGTCTACGCCGTCGGCTGCATCGATCTCCACAACCACACGGTTGTCGGCGCTCACATTGACCTCCACGAGAAACAACTCGGTGTCTTCAATGGCGGCGTTCACGGCGTCGATGATTTGCTGCTTGTCTATCATAATGCTATTTTAACAAAATCGGAGGAAGCAGATGCCCCCTCCGACGTAGAAGTCTGTGCAAAGATACTACAAAATAGCGCCGTGTGCAAGTATATATATTAATAACGTGCAGTGTGGCTTTTTAAATTTATGCTATTTTGTGATTCTTTATGTAAATTTAATCTTTCAGAAGCATGCCTCCGGCAACTTCATCGGCTGCGTTCTTGCCAAGAGATGACTCCACGATAGCCAAAGCGAAACTGATAGCGGCAGCCGGTCCTTTGCCTGTGATGATGTCGCCGTCTTTCTCGACCATTGCACCGGTGAGATTGACCCCGGTCATCTGCTGCTCGAAACCGGGATAGCATGTGGCTTTGCGGCCGTTGAGCACACCAAGAGGAGCAAGCACTACGGCAGGAGCTGCACAGATTGCTGCAACCTTGCCTTTTGCTGCGTGAATACGCAGGAGGTCGTTGAGGGGTGAGAAGGCAGCGAGATTTGAAGCACCCGGCATGCCACCGGGCAAGATGAGCCACTCGGTGTCGGAGAAGTCGGCCTCCTTAAAAGTGATATCGGTGGTGACGGGGATGCCGTGAGCGCCGGTGACGTGGTGTGATGTAGTGATGGAGACAGTCTTGACGTTCATGCCGGCGCGGCGTAAAATGTCGACTGTTGCCAAGGCCTCGATTTCCTCAAAACCGTCGGCCAGAAAAAGGAAAGAATGGTTGTGCATGGTTGTAGTGGGGGGGGATCTATGTGGGGAATATGAGAGTCGTGCAGAGGCGCATTATATATTGCTCTCCTCGGGGTGAAAAGTGCCTATGTGGCGCTGTTTTTTCTCCTCAACGATTTCTGATATGGCGAGCAGAATGCCACTCTCCTCGACGTCGCCGAATTCATCATTAATGGCGGTGCCAAACATGCGCATTGTCGGCGACAGATTCATATAGGCATTTACCAAGGGCGGGATATTATAGCCCAGGGCGCGCACCTGGGCATTGAGAACGCGGTAATCGGCCCTGAAGTCATTGTCGGTGAATATTGACTGCATTTCGGCGAGGTTGGTGTTTGTGTCGAGGGCTTTGATCGGGCGTACAAGTCCGTCGGGGTCAGGGAAATGCTTGTTGAGAAAGTATAGAATCATATTGCGCCCTTTGGCAGAATAGCTCGGATACATGGTGACTTTGCCGAAGAGATACTCTACTTCGGGATGCAGCACGGTGAGAGCCCCGAGGCCGTCCCACAGATTGTCGAGCGCATATAAGGCTTTTGCCCCTGCACGCGACGACTGATACTCGGGCCGCACAAACGAGCGGCCGAGTTCGATGGTGCGAGGCAAATAATCGCGCATAAAAGTCTCAGAAAACTCAAACATGTGGCTTGTGGCAATGCGCGGATGCCCTTTATCGTCGAGACGTATGTCGCGACCATTAATGAACCTGTATCCGCCGAGAATGAGTTGAGAATCAGGGTCCCACACAATGAGCTGGCGGCATGGGGGATCCATGAGGTCGAATTCATCGATGTCACACTCCTTGCCTGTGCCACCGCCGGCAAGCCGGAAGGCAATCTCACGCAGACGACCAATCTCGCGCATGGTGTTTGGTGCGCAGTGGGCGTCGATGACATATATGTCATTGCCGCCTTTGTTGGTGTGGCGCAGGAAGCGGTCGGGGGTGAGTTCGGCCACGATAAGGGCCGTGTCCACTGGGTCAATTATAGGTTGGTTCATTGTTGGCTGGTGAGGCTGTAAACGGTTTTCTTTATGCGCTGTGCAACATCTGCCGGAGCACCATCAAGTTTGTCGCATGATATCGGATCTCCGAAAGTGAGAGTGAAGCGACTCCCTCGTGCTCTGAAAACTTCGCGCGGGAGCAAAACCATCTCGATATTGAATTTGATGCCGAGTCTTTCGCGTCGGGCGGCAAAACGGTAAAACGAATCGGAGTTTTGGCCGAGGAAATGCATGGGCACGATATCGCGCCCATATTTGCGGGCTTTCACAACAAAAGTCTTTTTCCACTCACGGTCGCGCACAACACCATCGGTGTCGCGCCGCGAGCATAAACCTGCCGGGAAAATCACCACCGGGCGGTCGCCGGCCATGGCGGCATCGACACCGTCGGTGGCACTGCGGCTCTGGCGGCCGTTTTTGTTGACAGGCACAAATACTCCGCTGAGTGGCTCAACGGCCATCAGCAGGTCGTTGACGATGAAGTGCACAGGCGAGTTGTAAATTTTTGTGAGAGTGTCGATAATAGCAATGCCGTCGAGGGCGCCAAGAGGATGATTGCAGACAAGGATAACTTTCTTGTGTGCAGGGTCGGGCAACGAGCCGCGCACGTCAACCTTGACGTCGAGATCAGACATCACGCCTTCGCAGAAGTCGGCGTCGCGGCGGCCGTGGTTATGGCTGAGCAGGTAGTTGAGGTCGTCCTGGCAGATGAGCTTCTCGAGCCTTCGTACAATCATGCGCGGCACAAAGCGCATTACTCCGGGAAGGCGTTCACGGAGCACTGCGGCAAGGTCTATGGCGATGGGTTTATCGACAGCTCTTTCCATATACGGATGCAAAATTAGCGAAATTTCCCTTTTTTTTACTAAGTTTGCACTAAAATACGCATCAAGCTATGACGATACTCGACCCCACAAAGAAAATTGCAATGTGTGCGGACCACGCAGGATATGAATTAAAGTCCATAATCCAAGGCTATCTGGAATCACAGGGTATTGGTTATGAGGATTTTGGCACATACTCGGCCGATAGTTGCGATTATCCTGATTTCGCACATCCCGCTGCTGAAGCTGTGGAGAGTGGTGTCTGCTATCCAGGAATTGCCATGTGCGGCACGGGCAACGGCATCGCCATGACCCTCAACAAACACAAGGGTATAAGGGCCGCTCTGTGCTGGAACACCGATCTTGCCCGACTGGCTCGTGAGCATAATGATGCCAATGTGCTTGTGCTGCCAGCCCGCTTTATTGACCCGGCTGATGCTCTGGCAGTTGTAGATGTATTTCTGTCAACGCCGTTTGAGGGCGGGCGCCACTGCCGTCGCATAGAGAAGATACCTATGCATTGATATCTTCCTCTGAAACTCTCCTCTTTTTATGGAAGAACCGATACATCTGTCGCAACTTAATTTCTCGAACGAGACAGCACCCGGATTTGCGCGTCTGGGCGATGACTATATCTTTCTGCCGGTGCGCCCGGGGGAGGATGCCGCGGCCACGCTTGAAGCGCCCGTGAGGTTTTATGGGATGACTCTATTCCGTTGTCGATCGGGCTATGGGACTCTTGAGATCAATCTTGAGCGGTATGACATCACCACCGATATGCTGCTTGTGCTGCCTCCCGGCTCGCTTGTGCGCACATGTGAAATTCAGAATCTCGAGGGGGATGTGCTGTTTATATCCGTGCCGTTTCTCCACAATGTCAATTTTGACCTGAATGTGCTCAGCCAGACTCTTGTATATAAGGAGAAACCGTCGCCGATGCTGAGTCTTGACAGAGAGGAGTGCGGACTTGTGGATAAGTTTATGCAACTGCTCGCGGCGAATGCCACGGATAATGCCGGTTCGCAGCCAATAGCTGTGAATATAGCGCGCTCGCTGGTGTCGGGGCTGTTTTATCAGATAATGCTTATTGCCGGCAAGCGCACGTTGACTGATGGCGTAAGCACCGAGAGCGGCACAACGATGAGTGCGCGCAGGCTAAGTTACGTGAGCAAGTTTGGTCGTCTGGTGCAGCAATATTACCGGCGTGAAAGGTCGGTGGCGTTTTATGCGTCAAAGCTGTTTATCTCGCCCAAATATCTGTCGTTGCTTGTCAAGGAGGCAACCGGGCGAAGTGCAGCGGCTCTGATTGACGAGTTTGTGATACTTGAGGCTAAGAATATGCTGCGATTCTCGCGCCGCAATATTCAGCAGATTACCTATGACCTTAATTTCCCCAATCAGTCGGCTTTCGGTAAATATTTCAAGCATCTGACGGGCATGTCGCCATCGCAGTATCAGAAAAGCTGATATGACGACCTATTGCCGATATCGGGCAAGTGTCTGTGTGAGCGAGTCTTCCATCATAGCCCTCAGTTGGGGAGGAGCAATAACCTCTATTGCCGGACCGAAAGACAGGAGTTCGCGCACAAGATCGGGCGTGATGCGCAGCCGATAGTGAAAGTCGGAGAAATTGTCGTGCACCATCTCTTGCTGCGACTGGTGGAGAGGGAGGGTGCGGAGATATTTTGCCTGACGCATGTCGGCCCTTATCACCACATTATATACGTCGCCCTGACTGAAAATTATGCCGAAGGCGTCGCGCGAGTATGACGCGGCGTCGAAGTCGGCCGGAACCTCGAATGTGTCGGTAGTCACATGCACCGAGTCCATGCGGTCGAGAGCGTATGTCTTGATTTTGCCATCGCTGACATTGAAGCCTGTGATATACCAGCGCTGGCGGAAAATTTTCAGGAAGTATGGCTCGAGTATTATTCCGCGGGTGGTCTGTGACCGGTAGTATGGGCTATAGTCGAAACAGAGTCTCACGTTGCGCCGGAGCGAGTCGACGACCATGTCGAGAAAACGTCGGGCCGATGGCACCTGCTCAAGGAAAATGCGGTTGCTCACGTCGCGCGATGCGCTGAGCATATTAGACACCGATGTGGAGTTGAGGACCCAGTTGGTGACCGAGCTGTCGTAGTCGTCGCGTTCCTCAATGTAGTACTCGAATGTCGAGGGGTCGCATTTGACGTCGATGTCAAAAACTTGCTGGATGCCTTCGCGGTAGTTGAAAAATGAGCGGCGGGCCAGCGGCTTGCCCCCGGAGAAGGGCGACAGCATCCACAGGCGGTCGAGCTCGCGCCGGGTTATTCGCCCATGGCGCCTGATTGTGTCGACGAGCCACACATATCGGCTGAAGAGGTCTTTTGACATGGTTTATGATTTATAGACAGTAAATAGAGTCCGGCCATTGTGATTGCCGCGTTTATCAGCAGCAGCTCGAAGCCGGTGTGATAGTCGAAAAAGTCAACGAGCACACGCTGGATACCCCATGACACAAAGGGAGCAGCGAGGCACACGACAGGCACGAGTCGGTCGCGAACCGGTCGGTGACACATCAGTCCGAATGCGAAGAGGCCGAGAATCGGGCCGTAGGTATATGAGGCGAGAGTGTAGACGGCGCTGATGGCGTCTTGATTACTGAGGTAGTAGAAGCCGATGATTATGCCGCCCATAAGCACCGACATCATCACATGCACACCTTTGCGGGTGCGAGTGAGGTGTTGCTCGGTGTGCTTGCGGTGGGTTTGCAGTATGTCGACAGTGAATGAGGTGGTGAGCGATGTGAGCGCAGAGCCTGCTGCAGAGTATGCTGCGGCCACAAGGCCAAGCACGAAGAGCACGCCTACGATTATAGGCATCGACGGGTGGGTAGCGACTAAGCCGAATAGTTCATCGGTTTTCTCGGGGATGGCGATGCCTTTGCTCTCCACAAACACCACCATAAGTGTGCCCAGCAACAGGAAGAGAGCAATGACGAAGAACTGCACCACGCCCGACACAATCATGTTTTTGCGGCATTGACGCGGATCGCGGCAGGCAAGATTGCGCTGCATCATGTCTTGATCGAGGCCGTTGGTGGCAATAGCCATGAAGACACCGGCGATAAACTGTTTCCAGAAATATGAGGCGCTGCGCGGGTCGTCAAAGAAAAATATTCTGGAGGTGTGATGTCCGGCGATGGCTTTGACGGTGTCGGAGGCCGAGAATCCGAGATTGCGTGCGACGAAGTATATGCAAAGCACTACCGACATTATCAGGCAGAAGCTTTTGATGGAGTCGGTCCAGATGAGTGTTTTCACGCCACCGCGCATGGTGTAGAGCCATATCAGTGCGATGGTGACGATGACGTTGAAGGTGAAGGGTATGCCGAGGGGAGAAAACACGAGCAACTGCAGCACGGCGCATACTACGAAGAATCTGACAGCTGCGCCCAAAATCTTGCTGATGAAGAAAAACCATGCGCCGGCACGGTAGGCTCCCGGACCGAAGCGCTCCTCGAGGTAGCCATAGATCGACAGCAGATTGCGGCGGTAGAAGAGGGGCACGAGCAGGAAAGCTATCAGGGCGTAACCCACGATGAAGCCCAGCACCATCTGCAGATAAGCATAATTGCTGTTGACAACCATGCCGGGGACAGAAATGAAGGTTACGCCTGATATGGGCGCACCAATCATCACGAAGGCCACAAGCAGCCATGGGGCATTGCGGCCACCGGTGAAAAATGTTGAGTTGTCGGCACCGCCTCGCGAGGCCATGTATGACATGAACATCAGCACGCCGAAGTAGGCTATGATGGTGAGGATAACAATCAGTGGCAGAGACATAGCAGAAGTATATATATGTGTGGATTATTGATTATCGGGGTAAAGCAGATAGGGGCGGCGCTGCCGGCGGAAGGCTTTGACGTCGTCGGCCCATGTGGCGCGGATTTCGTCGGCCGAACTGCCGTTGATAATCATTGTGCGCACGTGTCGGTTGCCCATAAGCTTCTCGAAGAAGGAGGTGAAAAATTTGTTGCCAGGCCGGCCAAGCCGGTTGTAGGCGTCGATGAGATACGCCAGGTTGACTCCGCCGGCTATGATGTCTTCATTGTCGAGGTTGCGCAGATCAACGCCGTGGCAGAGTTTATTGAGCTGAGGGGGATTTTTGGCTCCCGGCACGCTGCGGGGGGTGAATGAAAACGGGCAATCTTGCATGTCGGGGTGGCCATAGACTTCAAAAGGCATCTCTGTGCCGCGCCCGAGGCTGATATCGGTGGCTTCGAAGAAGCATGTAGAGGGGTAAAGGTAGATGGCTTTCATTGACCGCAGATTGGGGGAGGGCGCCACCGGCAGTTGATAGCGTGTGGCATGTGTGTAGCCCTCGACCGGCACTACCTGAAGTTTTTCGAGTCGGCGGCCATCTTTGAGCCATCCTTCGCCGTTAGCCATCAGAGCGAGTTCGCCGAGAGTGAGACCGTGAAGCACAGGTATGGGTAGGGCGCCAACGCCCGATGCCAGCGACATGTCGAGCACGGGGCCGTCGACAGTCATGCCGTTGGGGTTGGGGCGGTCGAAGATCACCACTTCTTTGTCGTGCTCGATGGCAGCGTTGATGAGCCTGAGCATTGTTATATAATATGTGTAGAAGCGTAGCCCCACATCCTGGATGTCGACAACAATCACGTCGATGTCGGCGAGTCGGTCGGCCGACAGGGCTTTGCCTTTGTCGCCGTAGAGCGAGACTACTGGCAGGCCCGACACAGGATCTTTGCCCGAAGAGACATGCTCGCCGGCGTCGGCGGTGCCACGGAAGCCGTGTTCAGGCGAGAAAAGCAGCCGCACGTCGGCGCCTTTCTCAAGGAGGATATCAAGAGTGTGCCTGTTGTCGACCATGCCGGTGTGGTTGCTCATTAAGGCCACGCGTTTACCCTCAAGCATAGGCATATACACCTCGGTGCGCGCAGCACCTACACGCAGATCTGCCGGGCATGCTCCCATCGCTGCAGCCGAGTGAAGCGATATAATCATAACGACGGCAAAGCGCAGTATATCACGAAGAATAGACATAAGCAATTATTATATTAAAAGCGCAGGCATCAAAGATACTCTAAAAAAGTGCACTACACAAGCCGCCGGTGCAACAAACGATGCACAGAATAGTTAATAAAGACTAAACGAGGTAGAAACTGGCTCTACACCTTGCCCGTTTCAAAAATAAGCTCTAACTTTGCGCACGTAAAAAATAGCAATGGGGTATTAGCTCATCTGGCTAGAGCGCGACACTGGCAGTGTCGAGGTGAGCGGTTCGAGTCCGCTATACTCCACAAAACAAAAGCGAATTCAGATTAAACTCTGAGTTCGCTTTTGTTTTGTGAGGTGATATTGAGTATCAAAGGATTAGCTTTTGTGTGGTAGTTTGGTTGGGGGTACGGACTGTCACGAGATGGAAGCCGTGGAGGGGTGTCTTGATGTGGCCTGATGGAGTTGTGATGGGCTCTGACAGGATTATTTTGCCGGCTAAATTATAGACTGTAATTGTTGCCGGGGTGTTGATGTTAGCAAACTGTAGTATGCCTGCTTCGGCGGCGATATGCGGAGTATTCACCTCTTTAACAATACGGTCGGTGCCTGAAGTGGCATTATTTTTATTCAGGACCCATCCGTTGATGCTTTTCACTTGATTAGCGCCTTCGGTGAATGCGGTGACGTTTTCCTGCGAACCTGAGTTGGCAAATATCCTGACGGATGATGCCCATGTGTCATTTATGAAGATATCCAGAATTGAGTGATCAAAGAAAATGTTGAGCTTTATTGTCTCTCCTTTTGCGAGTTGACGCGGCAGAGAGCTATGGTAGTAGCCGTCGAAAACGCCGGCGTCGTTTGAGAGGCGGTCAACACTGCGAGCGTCAACGATGATCTCATTTGTGGCGCCATCATAATAAATTTTGACAGAGTGAGCTCCGTCGTCGAGGATAGTAAAACCGCATTTGCCGGTGGTGACAGTGAACTCACCAGAAATTTCTATTTCGCGACCAGAGATGTCATCAATCGACAGACTGCCGTCGAGTGTGAAATTTGATCTGGAGAATCCATTGCCGACACGCATTGCCGATAACCCTGAGTAGGGTTTCTGACACAGGTTGCCGTTGCTGTCTATCGACCATTCTCTCGGCAGAGAGTATGTGTGTGCAAAGCCGAGATCGTAGTTGTCTTGCGAGGGGAGTTTATCGGGTACGATGCCGAGTGCAATTGTTTTGCCCTCATGCTGATAGATTGTCGGAGAAAGCAAGCCATAGCCGTCGCGGGCAAAGCCGGGAAGCTCAATATTGGTCGGATTGGTTTTATCAGGCGAGAATGTGCCGTCGGCATTGATTGTTCCTACCCAATATAGAGCAGCGACACCGTTGAATGTATTTTGGGGAGTAACTGTGAATAGCCACTTGTCGCCGATGTGGGTTACATTGGGCATCTCCCAGAATGTGCCGCAAGTAGAGGCGCTTGTGCCGGTGAAGAAGGTCTTGCCGTCGTTGCTCCAGGTTTTTAATGCCGGATTGTAGGTGTGGAGAGTGGTTGTGCCGACGCCGCCTTTGCTTGAACCAACAATAATGTAAGCTCCGTTGTCGGTGCGGAAGAAATATGGGTCGCGGAAATCGTCGGATAGACCGGCGGGGCGCCCATTAATAAGCGGCATCGTTTTTTTAGACCATGAGATAAGATTGTTGTCTTCGGGAGTAGCCTGAGCGATGACGGCTTTGTTGTAATCAACGCCGGTGTATATGATTGAGGGGTTGCCATCGGTGAGTTCATTATCTGAAAACACGCATCCCGACCAGCAGCCTTTCATGTCGAATGATGTGCCGGGAGTGAGTGCTATCTGTTCTTCATTCCAGTCATAAAGGTTTTCGCTGGAGAGGTGTCCCCAGTGGAGGCGTGACATGAAGGGGCCATTTGCATTCTTCTGGAAGAACAGGTGAAACCGATTATTGGAGTATATCATACCATGAGTTTCATTAGTCCAGTTGGCACCGGGCATTCCGTGGAAGGCAGGTCGCATAGGATTTTCGGCAAATCGTGATGCCGGAATTGTCAGGTCAGCACTGTTCTCGGGTATCCAAGATGAAATAGTGTTGGCATCAAGAGCCTCATCCCAGATTGCAATATCATCAATAAGGCCATTGAATGATGTCAGGCAGAAAGGGCCAGATAAGCGCTCGTTGAAGCTTCGGCCTATTCTCATTGTGGAGTTTGCGACCGTCACATTGCCGTTAGCTTTTGACGAGGCTACCTGTGTAGCGTTGTTGTAAAGAGTTGCGGTGCGTGCGTCGCCATCAATTACCGCAACAAGGTTGATCCATTCATATTGATTGAGAGGAGAGTCAACCTTCATTTCAAGCGGCCAACCTCCAACGTATGTTTTAAACGAGTATTTGCCGTCGAAACCGATGAAGAAACCGAATCCGGTTTTGGCACTCTCATCTATGCATGATGCTATAGCCACCTGCTGGGCAGTATTAACATCAATCTCGACTATCGGATATGTTTCGATGGCAAACCATATTGATGCTGTCATTTTTCGTGAGCCGGCGGGTATGATGTTTCCGACAGAGGCATCGATATATGTTGAATATCCGTCGAAGCGCAAGGCATTGCCTTCGGCACCAGGCATATTTTCAGCATCATGAACGCTATTTATAGCATAAGTAGCGCCACTTATCTTCTCTGTAATCATTCCTGCGGAATTTTCCATAGAAAAACGGGCCACTTCTTTGGCCTCAATATTAAGCTGAGTCAATGCGATAATAGCGATTGGCAACAGTAGGCTTATTCTTGACGGTTTTGTCATGATTATTAAATTTCAGAATACCATCGTCGGCATTTAATACACCGACGATGGTATTCAATGGATTCTATATATATCAGTAATAATTATTTCAAGTAGTTGAGGATGTTAAGCGTAAGTTGCTCGACATTATGCTGATAGGGGTTGGCACCGGAATTCTGATTCCATTCGTATGCAGCAAAACCATTGGCAATGCAGCGGCCGTGGTCGGTATTGGCGAAGAACTCAACCAAGCCGGCAACACAGTGGTCGCGGACATGTCCCCAGGTTGCAAGGACAAGCGAGTTGGTTGTAACCTCAAAATTCTTGATAACGTCGGGCTGGTTTCCGCGGCCGTAGATATTGCAATCCCACAGACAGTTGTGGTCTTCGCGTTGGCCGGGGCCAATCAAAGGCAGGTTTTCATATCCGTAGCCGTTGGGATCTTCAAGAGTGATGCCTTTGTAGATTTCATGCGCGGTGCGGTCATAGAATCCCTGGTCTGAGCCATTTCTGAAATCCCATCCGAGGTAGGGATTGATTACCCACACGTCGTCGCCACTGCCACCTTCGCCATTGCCAAATACTGTGGGAGCCATATCAGATGGCACAAAACCAAGAGGAACAGTAAGCTGGGTAGCCATGTTTGCAAGATAGAGGCTGCCGCCATTAGCTGAATACTCCTTGAGGGCATCGATGACAGCCGGGTCGGTGATCTCGGCGGGCAGGTTCTGCCATCCGAGAGGCATGCCTACGCGATCGATCTCTATCCAAATGACGGGGTAGAAGTCGGTGTCGAGAGTGGCGATCTGCGAGGGCTGTATCAGCTCGGCATCGGGTTGGGCAGCAAACCAAGTGGCGGCTGCACGCTCATCGTCGTCGGGGAGAGATGCTATATCAGAAGCAGTCATAAGGTATGCCATCTTCACACCCTCGATCTTGTCGGGCATCATAGTGGTGACAGATACGCCCTCAGAGACATAACCGCCATCATACAATACTTTGACGGTGTAGAGGTATTCCTTGCCAAGCGAAAGACCTTTAAGGGTATATTCGGTGGGGCGGCCGGCGAGGGTGATAGCCGAGTTATTGTCGCCGTTCACAAGAATCTTAACTCCGGAGATGTTATTGTCGGCAGGAAGATCCCATGTGAGGTTTACCTTGCGGCCGTTGACCTGAGCCTTGAGATCCGAGATCTTTGCGAGCTTGGGAACGTCGGGTGTGCCGGTGGGTTCGAAATCAGAGCATGCGCCAAGCACGCCGCACAGCACAGCGAGCAGCATTACCTGGATGTATGATTTTATTGTCTTCATTGTTGTGTGAGATAATTGATTGATTATTTGTATAAATCACCGGCGTTGTCGACCTGGTTGACGGGGATGGGGAAGTAGATTTCGTTTTCTGTGAGGTTGGCACCCTGGTAGTAGGTGCGGATCTTGCCTTCTGATGCGTAGTAGTCGTTCATAGTCTCAACGACATTGCCCCAGCGCACGAGGTCGAACCAACGGAGCCCCTCCATAGCCAGCTCAAGTCGGCGCTCCATGCGCACGGCCTTGCGGGCATAATCCTGATTCCAGCCACTGGCAGGATATTCGTTGACGGCATAATTGGCTATCATCGGATTGCAATCTACGGGCTCGTAATCTGGGTCAACTGACCGCGATGCCTTGCTGCGGATATCATTGATGAGCTGACGGGCTTCTTCAAGGTCTTTGCCTTGCTCAATGAGAGCCTCGGCCTTCATCAGCATAACGTCGGCATAGCGGATGAGTATGCAGTTGAGCGAAGATGCGCCCCAGGGCACGATACCAGGCTTAACGTAGGGAGATTCGGGGGCAGGATAGGGTTTCTTGCCTGAATACTGACCGTAGAGCTCGAGGTTGCGGCACCACTTTTCGTTGTATTGGTGTGAGCGCCAGGGCATGCCTATGCGGCCGAGTGTGAAGTCGAGTCGGGGGTCTACGTTGCCGTCATAATCAGCCTTGTCTACATTCTCGTCGTTGTAAGAACCGTCGAGGTAGGGAAGACCGTTTGCGTCGGTGCGGAATGCATTGACAAGATCTTGCGAAGCGAGGTAAAAGTCATCGCCATTGCCATACAGGTTGCCTTCAGACCATGTGCAGTTAAGACAGTTGCTGAAGTTAAACTGGTCGGGTGAGTTTGCCGAAGAGAACTGCACAGCGAGCACAGACTCATACTGGTTGTTGAACTCAGGCTTAGACATATCCAGGAAGTTGGGATAAAGCTCATATTTCCCGCTTGAGATTACATAGCCGGCATACTTCTCGGCCTCAGCCCAATCAGAAGAGAAAAGGTCAACGCGTGCCAAGAGAGCGGCGGCAACATATTTGTTGAAGCGGCCGGGGAGTTCCTGGCTTTCAGGGAGCACGTCGTAGCTGTCGCGGAGGTCCTGTTTGATGAAGTTGATGATCTGATCGCGTGTGTACTCATCAGCGCGGCAGTTACTTGTGTTGACTACATTCTCATCGAAATAAGGAAATTTCTGGAAAATGCGGAAGATATCAAAGTAGAAGTATGCGCGGAGAGTCTTCATCTCGGCTATGTAAATCGCCTTGTTTTCAGAAGAAATGCTCTCAGAGTCCTTGATTGCTCTGATTGCAGTGTTGCATCGGCTCACAGAGTAATAGTTGTTGCGCCACTTGTAGGTTGCAACATCATTGTCGCTCTGCACGTTGCCAACCTCGAGCTGATGGATGTAACCTTCCATTGTCACGCCGTCGCCGCCTTTTAGGGCATCGTCGGAGCGGACATCAAATATCCAGTTGTTTATAGGACCGGCGAATGAAGCGTTGTTGTTATCGGGGAAGAAGTGGCACAGAAGCGAGCCATAGGCTGCAGTCATCAGGTCGACAGCCTCGTCGTCGCCGATTTGTTCCTTTGTGAATACGCCCTGAGGTTTAGTGTCGAGCAGGTCGTTGCAAGATGTGACGGCTAAAGCCATTGCGGCGATGGCTGTGACACATGCTGCATTCTTTATGATATTTCTTAAAGTTTTCATTTTCTGAATTTAAACTGTTTTGCTGATCCGTGGTTTAGAACTGAAGGTTTACACCGATGGTGAATGTGCGAGGGCGCGGATATGCACCATTGTCAATGTGTGCGCCGTACTCACCTGGAAGAATCTCAGGATCAAGACCTGAATATTTAGTGAGGGTGAACACATTCTCTACCTGGCCGTAGATATCAATGTTTGATGCACCGATCTTGCTGATGATATTCTTGGGCAGTGAGTAAGAAAGTTTGAGATACTTCAGTTTCATATACGATCCATCCTCAACATAGTAAGTAGAGAAGCGCGATTCGTTGTTATCGTCGGTCAGCGAGAGAGCCGGGATGTCGGTTTTTGTGTTTGTCGGTGTCCAGGCATTGAGAATATCAACGCCACGGTTGGTGGAAATATTGCCATAGTTCATAGAAAGCAGCTGACGCTTCATGTGGTTCTGGATATCAAAACCGAAGTCACCGGCGAAGAACATGTCGAGAGAGAAAGCTTTGTATCTGAAGCCCAGGTTGATGCCCATTGACAGATCGGGGTTGGGGTTACCGATGATGCAGCGGTCGTTGTCGTCAATGACACCGTTGCCGTCGAGGTCGCGGTAAATGAGACGACCGGGGGCTGCACCTGCCTGTGAGGCGTGGTTTGCAACCTGTTCTTTGTTCTGGAATATGCCGTCGCAGACGTATCCGTAGTAAACACCCATCGGTTGGCCCGGAATGAGGCGCTGGTCGCCGCCGATGAATTTCTGGCGAGAGTTGAGAGTAACAAGCTTGTTTTTGTATTGTGAGAGATTCACAGAACCGTTCCAAGAGAAGTCGCCATATTGCGGGCTATGGTAAGCGATGGTCAATTCCCAGCCGGTGTTTTTCATATCACCGGTATTGAGCCACATAGTGGCGTTTTCACCGGCCACATCAAGAGCCGGGGGATTAGTGAGCATATCCTTGGTCTTCTTGATATAGTAGTCGGCACTCACGCTGAGGGCGTTGTTGAAGAAAGAGAAGTCTACACCGATGTTATTCTGATAAGTAGTTTCCCATTTCAACTCAGGGTTACCGGTGCTCGACAGGGTAATACCGGGAGTTGTGGATGAGTTTGTTCCGCTCAGGTCATACGCGCCGTTACCGGTGTTGAAGATATATGTCGAGTAGGCCGGGTAGAGCGAGGGTATGTTGGCATTACCGTTCTGGCCCCATGAGTAGCGGATCTTCAGATCGTTGAGAACGTCATTCTTGGGGAAGAACTCTTCTTGTGTGGGGCGCCAAGCCAGAGAGAATGCAGGGAAGACGCCTGCGCGGAAGCCTTTGGCAAAACGAGAGTTCTCATCGCGGCGGATAGTGAACGATGCGAGGTAACGGTCGGCATAATTATAGTCGGCCTTGCCGAAGAGTGAGAATACAGACCACTGGGTTTTGCCACCACCATTGTTACGAGTGCCGGTGCCAGAGCCGATCTGCATGAAGTCGGCGTCTTCGAAAGCATAACCCTCGCGCGAAGCTGAGAGGTCGCGGAAAGTGTAGCCTATAGCCTCAGAGCCGATAAGCACTGTGAGGTGATGTTTCTCGGCAAATGTCTTGTAATAGTTTGCGGTGTTGGTCCATGTCCAGGTATCTCCCTGGCCGTATACACTTGTCATGCTGTTGACATCGCCGGGGTTGAATGCACGACCAAGAGTGTTGTTGAAATATTGGCTATGCTCGATGCCGAGGTTTGTTTTTAAAGTAAGTCCGTCGATCGGCTTCACTTCAAGATATGCATTGCCGAGAATGCGCCATGAGGCAAGATCGTTGTCTTTGGCATTGGCAATCATCTGCACGGGGTTATTGAGGTCAGAACCAATCAGGCCCAGAGGAAGAGCCCAGTCGCCGTTGAGGCCACGGACCGGAAGTGCCGGGTGCTGGCTCATGGCAGTGAAGGGAATGCCACGGTCGCCGGCAACGTCAACACCACGGTTTTTCCAATGAGCCACCACAAGATTCTCACCTACAGTGATGTATTTGTTGAAGTCGTAGCGCGAATTCACTCGGGCAGAGTAACGCTCATAGAAAGTGTCGTTGATGTTGCCGTTTTGATTGATGTAGTTGAGAGACAGCATTACAGATCCCTTCTCAGTGTTGTTAGAGATCGAAGCCGTGAGATTATTGGTCCACGCCGTGCGATAGATCTGGTCTTGCCAGTCGGTATTTGTAGTCGGGAAATTGGTGTTATCTTCAGGATAAGTGCTGGATACTTCTTGGCAAATATAACCTGAAGATGCTCATACTCACTTGCGGTATCAATGGTAGCTATGTATTCACCCCCGGAAACATTTCATACCAGCCCACTCCTAAAGTCGAGGTAGCCGACACTGTCGGAGCCGGCGACTCATTCACAGCAGCTTTCATATCGAGTATTCTCAAAGGGAAGTCTGTGGCTGAGGCGCACTCATGTGCTGTGCGCACTTCGGCATACGTCTGCACCCAGCAAGGCGCCATGCCCACTCTACCCGCCGACCTCACGGAAAATTAAAAAATTCATATTTTCATAGCCCGGTCCTGCATCGAAACAGCAAAAAAAGTGGCCGGAATCCCTGTCAATCAAAAGCGAATTCAGCTTAAAACTCTGAGTTCGCTTTTGCTATATACCAAGGTAATTTGTACTTTTGTGCCTACCGAATATGCCTCACCCCATTATCGCAAATTTGTGTTATGAAACGATTGTTATACATTATCATTTTATTGGTAGTCACAGGTTGCACCACGTTTAAATCAATTAAATGTGGCAGCCCATCGACCGACACTTACCGTAATTTTGCTGTTGATACTATCGTTGCCGCAGATACGATAAAAAATGTGCTGATAGTTTCGGATGATCACGACAGATACTTTGAAGACTCTAAATTTTCGGGAGGGCGCTTCAACAGCGAAACTATTGGAGAATACTTTTCGCGAGTCAGGGGCGACGGGGCATTATTGATCGTGCGTAATGACACTGTTCTACTTGAACGATATTATGGCAATTTCTCGCAATTATCACCCTCAAATATTTTCTCGATAACAAAGGCGGTAACCGCTTTGCTGTGCGGCATAGCGGTTGATGAGGGCTACCTGTCAATCACTGATCCTATAACCAAATATATTCCGGAACTTAATGAGGCTGACCCTATGTTTAAGGAACTCACCGTAGAGCACCTGCTGGATATGCGCAGCGGGCTTGATTTTGAGGAAAGTTATGGCTGGAACCCATTTTCAAAAATGGCGAAGTTATATTATGGCAAGGATGTAGTCAGCCAATTTAAAAAGCTGCACTTCAAGTCAAAGCCCGGAACGAAGCATTATTATAATTCCATGGCTACGGCATTGTTGGGCGTTGCCATCGAAAGAGCTGTCGGAGTGCCCTACGCGCAATACCTGCAGGAAAAAGTGTGGAAACCACTCTACATGGAGACCGATGCTTTGATCTCGCTTGATGACAGCAAGCACCGGCAGGCAAAAGCATACGGTGGATTGGTGTCCAACGTCAGGGACTTAGCAAAAATCGGTCGCCTTTATATCAATGATGGCGTTTACGACAACAAGCGCATTGTTAGCAAAGAATGGATAGATAGGTCAACTCATTCTTCACTGGATAATGAAGCATACTCTTTGGGCTGGAATAATATTATAACCCGCGTAGATGGCAAGGACATTGTTACTCCCCGCTTCTTTGCTATCGGTTTATTCGGCCAGGTATTATTCTGCGACCCGGTTCAGAATTTGATTTTTGTGACTTTGGGCGAGAAGAAAGGTTGTGAATATCATCTGCTTTTTGATGATTTTTGCAATCTGATGTCAGACTAAGCGTCATTCAATGCACGAAGCTCTCTTGGTTAGTTGGAGTTCTCTTTGTCGGCAGAGAGCTTTGCAGCAGTGGAGAGCCAATTCTGCAAGTCGACAGCGGTGTGGTCGTTGGAGATCAGCAGGCAACTCACCGAACGCCCGTCGCCGAGTGTGAAGGGAGCATTGTTATACCATTCTGCAAAAGCCGCAAAATCATCGGAGTGCGCATCATACCATTCCGTGAATTCTTCGATGAAGGCCGGCATAAACAGATAATAGTTGTAGGCTTCCCAGTGTCCGGCGTCAATAACTTTTTTCTGGAACTCAAGCAGATACATTGCGTCGCCATATAAATTGTCGGTAGCTGCGTAGTAGGCTTCTACAGCTCCTTTGCGTATTTCAGCCAGTTGCGCTAAATCTCCTGTAAATGTTGTATGGGTTAGTGCTAATTTCATAAGTGGCTGGAGGATAGCACTCTCATATATACTTGGGAAAGCCATGTAGACTTGTTTAGTATCCTTGTCAATTCTTACATTATTTGAAGGACTAAGTGTCACCGACAAAGTTTGTTTGCCGTTGGCATCGCTGACTCGTATATTGTCTTTGAGGCATTTGGTGATCATATTGGCAATGTCGTCGTGGCGCGATTCATTCGACGGTGCAAGGAGGAATGCAGCCTCGGCATATACAAGTCCCCACACTTTGCCTTCTTTGGATGACAGGTAAAGCTGGGCGGCTCTGTAGTAATTCGACGCGAAGTTGGGCTGAACCACAATACCCTTGTTGTAATATTCTATGGCTTTGTTGTAATCTTTGTCAGAGACCGACACATTGCCGAGTTCAAGATACAAAGAGCCGCTTTTTGGGAAAAGTTCGAGCCCTTTAAGATAGGTTTTAGCAGCTTTTTTACGGTCGCCGGTGATGTCGTATGCGTTTCCTACCATCTGAAAGACATTCTCGGCTGCATGTTTGTGTTTAAGCAGACGTTTGCCGTCTTTGACAACTTCTTTAAACTGCCCGAGTGTATACAGATTATATAACCGCTCGTATTGAACGATGTAATTATCGGGGTATTTCTTTGCAAGGAAGTCGAAATCGGCCATTGCCGCCTCCGACATGCCGCCGTCTACCATCCCTATTGCATTAGTGAGTATCTCCTGGTCGGCTGGATTAAGCAAATTGAAACTCTCGTCGGCCGACGACTGTGTATATCCTGCAAAGCAGCATGCTATTGATAGGAGTACAAAAAAGATCCGTCTCATGGTAGTAAAAATTTTGAGTTGTTTGATTGCCGAGTATTCGACAAAGACAAAGTTACAGAAATATTTGTAATTGCCAGTGTATTATGCAAAAAATCGTCAGAGGATTTATTTTGGCGTCATAACTAAGCTAAATTTTCATCTTCTGCTATCGTTTGCAACGAATAGTTTTGAAGCGATATACCTCAATATTCCTAATCGTTTATGAAAGATATAGAAAAAGGATAGTGGTTAGACTATCCTTTTTTTCTATCCTTTTTTCTTATTCATTGGGAAACCATATTTTTCTTTCCAGCCGGATAATATCGGCGTTTCTCATCTCAGTCATAATATTTTTTATTAATACCAGATTCTGCTCATCAGTGCCACTGATTTAAATCGCTTTAATATTCCGGACATGATAGGTTTTTAGAGTTTCTTCGCTAAGCCAATCAAAGTCTATATCCTCTGTGACGCATATAGCCTAAATCATAGAGAGGTCATCGCGACGTATGCCGTAATGTAAAAATTGGGGGCTTTTCATTTACGGCTCATAGTTTATGCTTGTTGCGGATAAAAGCAGCTCCAGTTAAGTGTATCCGTCGTATTGAGTATGGATCGCGGACTGTAAAGCCAGTTAGAGCCTTGCTGCAAAATCACACCTCCGGCAAGTGGTTGTTCCGTTGTTGAATTTTCGGCAATATATTTGAGAAGCGCATTGTGCTTGTCGGCTGCAAAAATATCACTCTCTTCACTCTTGGTGTCGAAAAGATAAATATGCCCGTTCTTCATACGAATAACGAAATCAACATAGAAAAGAGCCTTTTCGCCACCTTCTCCTTTGTGATATTCGACGGCATAAT
>CAZAME010000027.1:0-22167 GCA_964486445.1 uncultured Bacteroides sp.
TGTGCCGCATGCGCAATACTCCGGTAATTATCTTTGTAAACAAACTTGACCGTGAAGGTCGCGACCCCTTTGAAACGCTTGATGAACTCGAGACCGAGTTGAAGATCAAGGTGCGCCCCCTCTCATGGCCTATAAATATTGGTGCAAAATTCAAGGGCGTTTATAATATTTATGAAAAGACCCTCGATCTTTTTACACCCAACAAGACAAAGGTGACTGAGCGCGTGGAGATTTCAGATATCAACGACCCGCAGATTGATGCTGCTGTTGGCGAGTCTGATGCCGCCAAACTTCGCGAGGATATAGAGCTTATAGAAGGCGTTTATCCTGAGTTTGATGTCAAGGAGTATTTGGCCGGCCGTCTGGCCCCGGTATTCTTTGGCTCGGCGCTCAATACTTTTGGTGTCAAGGAGTTGCTCGATTGCTTTGTGGAGATAGCCCCTGCGCCCAAGCCTGTTGATGCTGTGGAGCGCACTGTCACTCCCGATGAAGAGGCTTTCAGTGGTTTTGTGTTCAAGATTCATGCCAATATGGATCCTAACCACCGCTCATGCATTGCTTTCGTCAAGGTTTGCTCAGGCCGCTTCGAGCGTAATGCCAACTATAAGCAGGTACGCACCGGCAAGACCATGAAGTTTGCAGCTCCTACAGCATTTATGGCGCAAAAGAAGAATATTGTCGATGAGGCTTTTCCAGGTGACATAGTCGGTATCCCTGACAATGGTAACTTCAAGATCGGTGATACTATTACCTCTGGCGAGAACATACATTATAAGGGGCTGCCGAGTTTTTCTCCCGAAATGTTCAAGTATATTGAGAACACCGATCCTATGAAGAGCAAGCAGCTCGACAAAGGTATTCAGCAGCTTATGGACGAAGGCGTGGCACAGCTGTTTGTCAATCAGTTTAATGGCCGCAAGATTATAGGCACCGTAGGCCAGCTGCAGTTTGAGGTTATACAGTATCGTCTGCTGCATGAGTATGGCGCGCAGTGTCGTTGGGAGCCTATTTCGCTCTACAAGGCTTGTTGGATAGAGAGCGACGACGAAGAGGCCCTTGCAGCCTTCAAGAAGCGCAAACATCAGTTTATGGCTGTAGACCGCGAGGGCCGCGATGTCTTTCTGGCCGATTCAAATTATGTGCTTGTTATGGCTCAGCAGGACTTCCCGAAAATCCGCTTCCATTTTACCAGCGAATTTTGAAAAATTACAATTTAGAAAATAATTTTATTAAATAAGTAAATTACTTCCGATACGATGAAAAATTATCCTAAAATTGGTATCCGACCTGTGATCGACGGTCGCCAGGGAGGCGTGAGAGAGAGCCTCGAAGAGAAAACCATGAATATGGCAAAGGCTGTTGCCGAGCTCATCAGCAGTAATCTGCGCAATGGCGATGGTAGCCCCGTGGAGTGCGTTATTGCCGATGGCACAATTGGTCGTGTAGGTGAGACCGCTGCATGCGCTGAGAAGTTTGAGCGCGAAGGTGTGGGTGCCACTATCACAGTGACTCCCTGCTGGTGCTATGGCGCCGAGACAATGGATATGAATCCGCATTGGCCTAAGGCAGTCTGGGGCTTCAATGGCACAGAGCGCCCGGGTGCTGTGTATCTTGCTGCCGTTCTTGCTGCTCACGCACAAAAGGGTCTGCCCGCATTTGGCATTTATGGCCACGATGTGCAAGACCTTGACGACAACACAATTCCCGAAGATGTAAAAGAAAAACTGCTACGCTTTGCTCGTGCCGCTCAGGCTGTGGCTACAATGCGCGGTCAGTCTTATCTCTCTATGGGTAGTGTATCTATGGGTATTGCCGGTTCTATCGTTAATCCCGACTTTTTCCAGGAATATCTTGGTATGCGTTGCGAGAGCGTTGATCTCACCGAGATCATCCGCCGCATGACTGAGGGAATTTATGATAAGGAAGAGTTTGCCAAGGCTATGGCTTGGACAGAAAAATATTGCAAGGTCAACGAGGGCAAGGACTTCAATTCAGAAGCCAAGACAAAGACTCGTGAGCAGAAAGACGCCGATTGGGAATTCATTGTAAAGATGACGATCATCATGCGCGATCTCATGAAGGGTAACCCCCGCCTGCTTGAGATGGGCTTCAAAGAAGAGGCTATCGGACACAATGCAATTGCCGCCGGTTTCCAAGGTCAGCGCCAGTGGACTGACTTCTATCCCAACGGTGATTATTCTGAAGCTCTGCTCAACACCTCATTTGACTGGAACGGCATCCGCGAAGCTTTTGTTGTCGCAACGGAAAATGACGCTTGCAACGGCGTGGCTATGCTCTTCGGTCATCTGCTCACCAACCGTGCCCAGATTTTCTCAGATGTGCGCACCTACTGGAGCCCCGAAGCAGTAAAGCGTGTCACCGGCAAGGAACTCACAGGCAAAGCCGCCAATGGTATTATCCACCTTATAAACTCAGGTGCGACTACTCTCGACGGCTCAGGCCAGTCTGCCGACGCCGAGGGCAATCCCGTGATGAAGCAGCCTTGGGAAATGACTGATGGTGATGTTGAGAAGTGTCTTGAGGCTACAACATGGTATCCTGCCAACCGCGATTATTTCCGCGGCGGTGGCTTCTCATCGAACTTCCTATCAAAAGGTGGCATGCCTGTGACTATGTCGCGTCTTAATCTTGTCAAGGGTCTCGGTCCGGTTCTGCAGATTGCTGAAGGTTGGACTGTAGATATCGACCCTGAGGTTCATCGTCTGCTCGACGAGCGCACCGACCGCACATGGCCCACAACTTGGTTTGTGCCCCGTCTGTGTGACCGCCCTGCATTCCGCGATGTTTATTCGGTGATGAATAACTGGGGTGCCAATCACGGAGCTATCAGCTACGGCCATATTGGTGCCGACCTGATTACTCTCGCATCTATTCTGCGCATACCAGTTTGCATGCACAATGTCGAGGAAGACAAAATCTTCCGCCCCGCGGCTTGGAATGCTTTCGGCCAGGACAAAGAAGGCAGCGACTACCGCGCATGCAAGAATTACGGCCCGATTTACAAGTAATTATTTAATCCTACGATATCATTAAACAACATCGGGGGCACTCTTTGTGAGTGCCCCCAATAACCTTTTTTGACAAGATGATCACAGAAAAAGATTTCGATAGATTTGTGGCTGAGGCTCACCGTGTGGGCGATGCCGGGCTTACTATATGCAGCAGCGGTAATCTTTCATGGCGCATAGGCGAGGAAGCCCTTGTGTCGGGTACCGGCTCATGGGTGCCTACTCTCACTAAAGACCGTGTGGCAGTGTGCCGCGTAGCCGATGGTGAGGTACTCAATGGGGTGCGCCCTTCGATGGAGAGTGTCTTTCACCTTGGAGTACTCCGCAACCGACCAGATTGCAATGTGGTGCTTCATTTCCAGTCGCCCTATGCCACGGCTCTTGCTTGCATGAAGGAAATACCCGATATCAATCTCACCGCTGAGGTGGCGCTATATGTCGGTCGTGAAGTACCGGTGATACCGTTTATCCGACCGGGGTCTCCCGAACTTGCCAAGGAGGTTATTGCAGCTCTCACCGATCATAATTCTTGCTTCCTGCGCAAACATGGTCAGGTGGTATGCGGCAAGGATTTTGATGACGCTTTCCAGCGTGCAATGTTCTTTGAGATGGGCTGCCGCCTCGCGCTTATGACAGGAGACAAAGCTAATCCTCTCACAAATGATGAGATTGACGCATTGGACGCATATTTCCTCGGAAAGCAGCATTAATAATATACTAAACGGTTATATCGTATTATGAGTACATATCTCGCGGTAGACTTTGGCGGCGGAAGCGGCCGGGTTATGGCCGGTCGCATGGTCGACGGCAATGTTGAGCTAAAGGAAGTCTATAGATTCGCTAACCGACAAGTGAAGCTTGGGGGGCATCTCTATTGGGATTTCCCTATGCTTTTCGACGAAATGCTATGCGGGCTGCGAAAGGCTGCCGCTGAGTATGACGATATTGTCAGCATAGGTATTGATTCGTGGGGTGTTGATTATGGCCTGGTTGATGTGGCCGGCAATCTTATCGATAATCCCCGTTGCTATCGCGACGATGCAAATGTAGGCATGCCCGAAAAGGTATTTTCTCAACTTGATATCGTATCGCATTACGCTGAAGCCGGCATACAGGTAATGCCGATCAACACCATGTTCCAACTGCTTGTGCGTAAACAAGAAAATGAGGCGTTACTGCAGTTGGCAGACAAACTGTTGTTTATGGCTGACCTCTTTGGCTATTTTCTGACTGGAGTAGGGGGTAATGATTATTGCCTTGCAACCTCATCGGAACTTATTGACGCAAAAAAACGTACTTGGAACCGCCCGTTGATCGAGCAGCTTGGACTGCCTGAAAAATTGTTTGGCAAACTCTATATGCCCGGAGAGACTCGTGGCGTGATTCTTCCTGAGATCGCTCATCAAACTGGCCTTCCTCCGACAGTGAAGGTGGTGTGTGTCGGCGGCCATGACACTTCGTGTGCTGTCTATGCTGTGCCCTTCCTCAAGGGAAAAGAGTCGGTGAGCGCCTACCTCAGCAGCGGCACTTGGTCGTTGCTTGGTGCACTCCTTGATGAGCCTGTTCTCACCGAGCAAGCGCGTCTTGGCGGCTTCACAAATGAAGGCAATGCAAAAAATAAGATAAGACTGCTCCAGAATATCACAGGACTGTGGATTCTTCAGTGTCTGATAAAAGAGTGGGCCGACCGAGGCATGAGAGTTGATTATGAGCACTTACTCACAACGGCAGAGCGATCGGAATACAGCGGTATCATAGATGTTGATGCTCCGGTATTTGCATCGCCTGGTCACATGGAGGAGAAGATCAAGGCGTGGACCGCTTCGGCAGGTATAGAAGAGCCCAAGTCGCAGGCCGATGTCGTGAGATGCGTGCTGTTGTCACTCGCGGCCCGTTATAAGAAAGGTATTGAGGAACTCAACCGTCTGTTACCCGCTCCGATTGAGCGTTTGCATATTATAGGTGGTGGTTGTCGCAATACGTTGCTCAATCGCATGACTGCAGATTTGCTTGGAATTCCTGTAATTGCCGGTCCGGTGGAATCCACTGCCATAGGCAATATTCTTATTCAAGCTGAGGCCGACGTGTGATCTATCTTAAGATTATCTCTACCTTATATAAGATTTTTTATCATGAAGAATAATTCAAAAGAGCCCCTTGTGGGAAATGGCACACTTGCAGCTCTTGTGCCGTTTATATTGATTACGAGCTGTTTTGCTTTGTGGGGCTTTGCCAATGATATCACAAACCCCATGGTGAAAGCTTTCTCAAAAATATTCCGCATGAGTGTCACCGAAGGTGCTCTTGTGCAGGTGGCTTTCTATGGCGGATATTTTGCTATTGCATTTCCGGCAGCTATCTTCATAAAGAAGTATTCATATAAAGCAGGTGTGCTTGTTGGGCTTGGGCTTTATGCATTGGGCGCCTTTTTGTTTTTCCCGGCTAAAGTCATAGGCAGTTATTATCCCTTCTTGATTGCCTATTTCATACTCACATGCGGCCTGTCTTTTCTTGAGACAAGCTGTAATCCCTACATACTATCAATGGGATCGGAGAGTACTGCCACTCGGCGTCTGAACATGGCCCAGGCTTTTAACCCGGTCGGTTCGCTCCTTGGTATGTTTGTGGCAATGAACTACATACAGAACAGGTTGCATCCACTTGACTCGGCCGGTCGTGCTGCACTCGACGATGCTGAGTTTGAAGCGATCAAGCAGTTTGACCTAACGGTGCTGATTACACCTTATGTGGCAATCGGCTTTGTTATTTTGATCATGCTCGCTGTTATATGGATCATGAAGATGCCAGGTAGCCGCGATGGCGGAGGAAAGGTAGATTTCTTCGGTAGTCTCCGGCGAATATTCAGTATCCGCAAGTATCGCGAGGGAGTAGTGGCTCAGTTCTTCTATGTCGGCGCGCAGATTATGTGCTGGACATTTATTATCCAGTATGGCACGCGCGTGTTTATGAATGAAGGTATGAGCGAGCAAGCTGCTGAGGTGCTGTCGCAGCAATATAATATAGTGGCTATGGCTATATTCTGCTGCAGCAGATTTATCTGCACTTTCTTGTTGCGCTATATGAATCCAGGCGTATTACTGCGCATACTTGCGATTGGAGCCGTTGTTTTCACACTTGGAGTAATTGGTCTGCAAGATGTTTGGGGCATGTATTGCCTTGTGGCAGTGTCGGCGTGCATGTCGCTGATGTTCCCGACAATTTACGGTATAGCGCTTCAAGGTATGGGCGAGGACGCTAAGTTTGGTGCCGCCGGCCTTATTATGGCTATTCTTGGCGGCTCTATTCTCCCACCTGTGCAGGCCATGATTATCGACATGGGCGCTGTCGGTGGCTTCCCGGCAGTAAATCTGTCATTCGTGCTACCGCTTATATGCTTTATCGTTGTAGGCATCTACGGCCACCGCACCGCCGCTGTTAAGTAACAAGGTACAATTCAATAAAAATCAGAGGCTGTCGAGCAAGAATCATACCTTGCATGGCAGCCTCTGAATGTCTGTTTAATTTTTACTGACTTAACTATTGAGGTCGAATACTTTTGTCATGAGGTGCCATTTTTCGGCGGAGGTGGCGTCGGGGTCGCACTGCTGAAATTTTGCTACGTGTTCTTCCCACTCGGCCTGGCGGGGTAGAGTGGCAAGCCGCTTCATGGCTGAGTCGACGTCGAGATCGTCGGGAGTCTCCATGATCATTACAGCTTGGTTGCCGTGGAGATAAATTTCCATAGATGTGATGCCTACTTCCTTTATCCCGGCCACGATTTCTGGCCAGATATTATTGTGAACTTCGCAATAGGCGGCTATTGCTTCCGGTGAGTCTGCGAGTTTGAGGGTTTTAACGAATCGCATAATATATGGAGTGATTATCTGATGATAGCTGCTTTGATGCTGTTGACAATGTAATGCACATGCTCGTCGGTGACGTAGGGACCGGCGGGAAGGCAGATGCCGACTTTGAAAAGCGACTCGCTTACACCGTTGATATATGCAGGATTGTTGCGATAAACGGGCTGACGGTGCATTGGTTTCCACAATGGGCGCGATTCTATATTGGCTGCGTTGAGAGCCATGCGCAGGGCTTCAACGTTGTCGTTGGGTTGGCAGTCTGTCTGAGCAGAGTCGGCTGCGTGAATGACGCCTGCGGCTCCACCGACTGCACCGGTGATAATCTGCTTGTATGCATTCTCCTGTCCTCTGATTTTTAAGTCAGGGTCAAGAGTAGCTGTGCATAGCCAATAGTTGGAGTCGTATCTGTTATCAGGATTAGAGTGCACAGTTATGCCGGCTACGTCGCGCAGAAGTTCTTCGTAGAGCGATTGCACGTGCTTGTGGTGGGCGATGTGTTCGTCGAGTACGGTCATTTGTCCGCGGCCGATGCAGGCGCTGATGTTTGACATGCGGTAGTTGTATCCGATAGCTTCATGTTGATAATAGGGATAGCTCTCGCGAGCCTGTGTGGCATACCACATTATTTTGCGCCAAGCTTCTTTGTCGGGACAAATGAGTGCGCCACCGCCTGAGGTGGTAATCATTTTGTTGCCGTTGAACGACAGTACACCATACAGCCCGAAGGTGCCGAGAGCTTGTCCGTTGAAGTTTGAGCCGAATCCCTCGGCTCCGTCTTCAATGACCGGGATGTCGTATTTGTTAGCAACCTCCATGATGCGGTCAATCTGATAGGGCATGCCATAGAGAGCTACAGGAATGATGGCTTTGGGTTTGTGACCTGTTTTAGCAATGCGGTCATTGATGGCGATCTCGAGTAGATCTGGATCCATGTTCCATGACTCTTTCTCTGAGTCGACAAACACTGGAGTTGCGCCAAGATAAGTGACCGGATGGCTCGATGCGCAGAACGTGAATGACTGCACGATGACCTCATCGCCCGGTTGCACACCGCATGCAATAAGAGCCAGATGTACGGCAGCCGTACCAGATGCAAGTGTGGCAATTGGCTTGCTACACTGAAGAAAGGCTTCGAGTTCGGCCTCGAATGCGTCGCAGTCAGGTCCAAGAGGGGTTGCCCAATCTTCGGCCAATGCAGCCTTGATGAAGTCGATTTCACGCCCGCACATCTTGGGCTTGCATAATAGAATACGCTCTGACACAGCTTCCATATATCAAAAAATCTTACAGGTGATTTTCAAAAATATCCACCACAAAATTACAAATAAATCTGTAATCTATAGATGCAATTCAAAGTATAAATAGATAAATAAAGAGCTAAGTCGAGAGGCGACTTAGCTCTTTATTTGCGTTGCCTTGGAAGGATTCGAACCCTCACAGGCGGAACCAGAATCCGACGTGCTACCATTACACCACAAGGCAATTTCTGTGTCATTTAACGGCTCTCCGTTTTTGACGTTGCAAAGGTAGGTAGTTTTTTTTATTCAGCAAAATTTTTCGAGGTTTTTTTCGGAGATTTTTTTTGAACGGTGAGATGAAGGGTGAGATGAGGCTATAATTCATGTGAGAACTATGCGGGTTTTCGGAGGAGAGAAGTTACTGCTTTTTATTATTGATGAAACGGCGGGTGAGGTAGGCGCGTAGTGGTTCATCGTAATAGCGGAGTGAAAGCCATGCTATTGCAACAATTAAAAAGAAGATGCCAACGCATGTTGGCCAAGTCTGCTCGATGCTGTAGCCATTGCTCCACACCCATGCATAGAAGAGATACATCAGTGGATAGTGCACTATATAGATAGGGTAGGAAAGTTTTCCGAGCATTTCACAGGTGGCTGTTGACATGCGGTCAGTAGTCTGGCCGCAGGCGCCGATCCATACAATTGCAGGGAAGAGCAGAAGAGTGCACATGCAGTCATAGATGGCATTGAGCATGGATATTTCGCCGTTGGTAGTGATGTAAGGGCACGACAGGATTAAGGCGATTATTGCCGTGCATAGCCAGAAGGCACCGCGTATTTTGCGGGGCTTGAAGGTGCGCGACAGCAGCAAACCGGCTGAGAATGAAAAAGACAGACGCAGGAATCCGCCAATGAAGCCACAGTCGGCCATGGTCCATCCGACGCCCAGATGATAGCAGCCCGAGAGGTTGCCGATGAGTATGCCAGCCAATCCGACTCCCGACAATATTGTCACTATGCGAAGGGCTTTTATGCTGAGGCGATGTAACCAGATGGCGTATAGAATACTGCCGATATATTCGAAGAATAACGACCAGCTCGGGCCGTTGAGAGGAAACATTTCTCCGTTGCCGCGCACGTCGGCGCTTGCTGAGGGAAGCACCGGTATGAGAATCAGTCCTAATGCAAGTGCCATAAGCAGATAGTGCAGCGGAACAGGTGTGCCATCCCACTGCACGCTTCCTTGCAGCAGATAGGCAATAACACCGAGCACCACACTGAAGACAACCATGGGGTGCAGACGGATAACACGGCGAAGCATGAAGTTTCCGGCAGTCATTCGGCCGGTTGCCCATCGTTTGTCGTATGCATACCCGAGCACAAATCCTGACAGGACAAAGAAAAAGTCTACAGCCAGGTAGCCATGGTTGAGAAACTGGTCGACGGGGGTTGTAGCAAAGCCTTCGCCGAAGTGATAAATAATGACAAGCACTGCGGCAACACCGCGCAGGCCGTCGAGAATATCATATCTTGCTTGTGTGATTGATGTTTCCATGTGTGCAAAGTTATGCTAAAAATGATGCATAACTTTTGACATATATCAAAAAAACAGACTGCGTCGCACTCGGCTGAGTGTAGCTGGTGCGATGCCGAGATATGATGCAATATCGGTGAGTCTGGCGTTACGGCACACTATAGGAAATTGTCGGGCGAACTCGCGGTAGCGTTCAGTGGCATCCAGCGACAGACGCTCTTTATGCGACTGATGCAGGCGCCGGTATTCATTTTGATGTATTACACGCCACCAGTTGCACAAGTCGAGATTATTGCTGATAAGCTCCATGAGCTGGTTTATATTTACTCCGTATGCTTCTACAGGCACGATGCTTTCCACATATTCTTTGCTTGGGGTGCCGTAATAGACTTCATCCATACTGAATACCACGCATCCGGCCACTGAGAACGACGTAGTAACTTCCTCGCCATCGACCATCCAGTAGCTGCGGGTCATGCCGCGCTCCATAAACCACACGTTATGCGCAAACTCTCCTTCGCTCACCATCAGAGTGCGTCGGGGAAAGTTGCGCTGTTTCATAAGGCATGTTAGTTGTGCCAAAGCCTCATCGCCTACAGGCCATGCATTTCTTATGAAAGACACTATATTTGGTATATGCTCAAAATCAATAGCCATAGTATCTGCAAAAGTAGTAAAAAATCAGAGGATATTTTACTACTTTTTGAATTGTACTATATGTGGTTGAGAATTAGTATATCAATAGTGACGAATAAAACGACGTTACCCAATTTTTTTAATTAAAAATCTACGATATCTTGCATGATAACGGTCTTTTTTCGTACATTTGTGTCCCGTTATGAAATACGGTTTTGACAACGAGAAATATCTCAAGATTCAGTCGGAGCACATCCGCGAACGTATTGCCAAGTTCGGCAATAAGCTCTACCTCGAGCTGGGAGGCAAATTATTTGACGATTTTCATGCCAGTCGTGTGTTGCCGGGCTTTCAGCCTGACAGCAAGTTGCGCATGCTCGGTCAGTTGGCCGACAAGGCTGAGATTGTCATAGTCATTAGTGCAAAGGACATCGAGAAGAATAAGGTGCGGAGCGATCTCGGCATCACATACGATATGGATGTCCTGCGCTTGCGCGAGGCTTTTCGCGACCGAGGTTTCTTGGTTAGTTCGGTAGTAATCACGCATTACAACGGACAGAGTAGTGCCGATGCGTTCCGCAAGCGTCTCGAGCGAATGGGCATAACCACCTATATACATTATACTATTGAGGGCTATCCCACAAACGTAGCGCTTATTGACTCAGACGAGGGATTCGGGCGCAATGACTATATCCACACCACTCGACCTCTGGTAATTGTCACAGCTCCCGGTCCGGGCAGCGGTAAGATGGCAGTGTGCCTCAGTCAGCTCTACAATGAGCATAAGCGTGGCGTAGAGGCCGGATATGCAAAATTTGAGACTTTCCCGGTGTGGAGTCTGCCATTGAAGCATCCGGTGAATATCGCATATGAAGCGGCTACTGCAGACCTCAATGACATCAACATGATTGATCCCTTCCATCTTGAGGCATACGGGGTCACGGCCATCAACTATAACCGCGACATCGAAATCTTCCCCGTGCTAAATGCTTTGTTTGAAGGTATATACGGCGATAATCCTTATAAATCGCCGACAGACATGGGTGTCAACATGGTGGGCTTCTGCATCAGTGACGACGAGGTGTGCTGCGAGGCATCTAAAAACGAGATTATCCGCCGATACTTCACCGCTCTTAATCATTTGGCGCAAGGCGACGGCAATGATGCTGAGGTAAATAAAATCTCACTTTTGCTCAAGCAGTCAAAGATTGACATCAGTTATCGTCGGTCGGTCGGTGCCGCCCGCGAGCGCGCCGAGCGCAGCGGTCGCCCATGCTCGGCCATTGAGCTTGCCGACGGCACAATTATCACGGCAGAGACCAGCGACTTGCTTGGTCCGAGTGCAGCTCTTATTCTCAACGCCGTGAAGCATCTTGCCGGTATCGACCACTCGGTTAAGTTGATACCTCAGGACATGATAGAGCCTATCCAGAAGACCAAAACCGAGTATCTGCGCAGCCATAATCCGCGTTTGCATACTGATGAGGTGCTTGTGGCTCTGTCGGTGTGCAGTACACACAACGATAATTGCCGCAAGGCTCTTGAACAACTCCCGGAGCTCTTCGGCTGTCAGGCGCACTCCACTGTCATGCTTGGCGAGGTTGACCACAAGATTTTCAAGAAACTTGGCGTAGGGCTCACATGTGATCCTGCTTCAAAGAAACGCTGATCGTCGAGACTATCGCAATATAATAAAATCGGTCTCCGCAAATGATTCATTCATAGCGGATACCGATTTTAGTTTTTTTTGTGGTATGGGCGAATCTCAGCCGATGCCGAGTAGTTCGATATCAAAGATGAGTGTCGAGCCACCAGGTATGCCTGGTTGATTCATGCGGCCATAAGCCTGTTCGGCCGGAATATAGACTTCCCATCTGTCGCCCGGGTGCATCTTCTGCAAGGCTATAATCCAGCCGGGAATGAGATCGCGCAACCTGAATGCCGGGGCCACACCGCTGCGGCTGCTGTCGAAGGTTTTGCCGTTGATGGTTTTTCCGGTGTAGTGTACGGTGACTACGCTGTTGCGATTGGGAGTGGCATCAGACGTCTTGCCTGTTTTGATCGGGCGATAATAGATGCCTTTGTCAAGAGGTTTTACACCTTCTTCGGTTGCCTTGTCGGCGAGCCAACGACGATTCTTGTCGATGTATTCCTGCTTTGCCATTGATAAGAATCAGTTCATGACTTTGAATCCGCCGTCTTTTAGCTCACGGCGAATACGGTCGATATGTTCGTTGTCGAGAGTTTCAAGATCAAATCTTACCGTGCAGCCGTTAATCTCGGTCGAGGTGTTTATGCGTTCATGGGTGACTGACAGTACATTACCGCCAGTGCGGGCGATTACTTCGCATACCTCTGCCAACTGACCCGGTTTGTCTACAAGATCAATGATGAATGTGTAGTTGCGACCAGCTTTGGCAAGGCCTCGGGTGATGACTCGGTTGAGAGTATTGACGTCGATATTGCCACCCGACACAAGACACACGACTTTCTTACCCTTAATGGGAACTTTATTAAACATTGCAGCAGCCACAGATACAGCACCGGCACCTTCGCTCACCATTTTCTGTTTCTCGAGAAGGGCGAGGATAGCCGCAGCGATCTCATCGTCGCTCACTACGACTACTTTATCTACGTAGCGGTTACATAAGTCGAATGTGTTTACTCCGGGCTCTTTGACAGCAATGCCATCGGCAATAGTTGACACATTGGCAAGATGCTGAATAGTGCCTTCCTGCAGCGATGTCGCCATAGATGGTGCACCAGATGACTGAACTCCGTAGACTTTGACATCGGGGCGCAGGGTTTTTATGGCAAAAGCAATGCCAGAGATAAGTCCGCCACCTCCAATGGGCACGATCACAGCTTCTACATCGGGCATTTCTTCAAGTATCTCCAGTCCGATAGTGCCTTGACCTGCAATGACCTTGGGGTCATCAAATGGGTGCACAAAAGTGTAGCCGTGCTCTTTCTGCAGTTCTATGGCCTTGGCATAGGCGTCGTCGTATACACCCGGCACAAGGCAGACTTCGGCTCCGTATGACTTTGTTGCTTCAACCTTGGAGATAGGAGCGCCGGCCGGCAGGCAGATGAGTGATTTGATGCCGTTGCGCGCTGCTGCTAATGCCACACCCTGTGCATGGTTGCCGGCTGAGCATGCTATGACACCGTGTTTGCGCTCCTCGTCTGTGAGCTGAGAAATCTTGTAGTATGCACCGCGGAGCTTGAAAGCGCCGGTGAGTTGCAGGTTTTCTGGCTTTATGTATATGTCGGCCTCGGGGTTAAGCTTGGGAGCATGTATAAGCTCGGTGTGGCGCGCCACGTCTTTGAGCACACGGGCTGCCTTATATATTTCCTGAATGTCAAGCATGGGAATATGGTATTATTTATTTGTGGAGATGGCTGTAGGGTGGAGATGAATTTTTCAGCCTTTGATATCGGCGAGAGCCTGCGCGAGCGCGCATGCAAGCTGATCGGGGCATGAAGTGTTTTTGTTACCGCACTTCAAGCCATTGAGACGCTCAATAATATCTTCTGCTTTCATCCCTTCTGTGAGCGCGGCTATGCCTTTGAGGTTGCCGTTGCACCCACCTGTAAATGCTATCGAGCCTACTTGGTGGCTCGTCGGGTCGATATCAAATGTAATCGACCGTGAGCATGTGCCCTGTGTCGTATACTGATATTTCATAATTTAAGTGCTCGAAGCGGGACTCGAACCCGCACAGCTGCAATAGCCAAAGGATTTTAAGTCCTTCGTGTCTACCATTCCACCATTCGAGCGGACCAAAGCAGACAGTAGCCTGTCTATTTCACGACAAAGGTATATATAAGTTTCGATATTTGCAAATAAAAAAGCCGGTCTCACGGTGTTGTTGGTGAGACCGGCTTTAGTGTCAGGTATTGTTTAAGACCTTTATGTCGGTTTACTTAACGATTACCTTGATAACGCTATCGGTTGCCTTTACAATATAGATGCCGGCAGTGGCTTCGGCTGTGATAGTGTAGGCCGATGACGTGGTGATCAGTCGACCGGCAGTATCATATACTGATACGGTTTCACCGGCGGGGTTGTGAACGGTGATGAGGTTGTGGCTACCGTAGGCCGATAATTTATCGGTGTCGCCGATGATGTCGTCGATATCGGTTGTGCCGATAGTTACGCTTTCAGAAGGAGCTGATTCACCGTTTTCATAAACGGCAGTTACATGATATGTATGCTGGTTGCCGTCGTGACCACCGTGAGAGTGGTTTGTTGAGGTGAGTGCAGCTTCGTTGAGCGCAACACCGTCGCGGTATGCGTTATAACCGGTGAGCTTGATGTCGGCGTGCATGTTGGCAGCCTCAAAAGTCACATCGTCGACGAGGAGGAGCAGCTTGTCTTGAGAAACACAGCGGATTGCAAAATACTTGGTGCCTTCGGGAAGGTCGTAAGTATATTTGTTCCAGAGTGCGGGGGGATCCTGCATGCCGTCGTCAAGGAGAGTGAAGCTGTCTACAGTAGGCTCGGTGGTTGAGTAGAGCACTTCGATGCTCTCGCGACCATAAGATACGATGGCACTCTTGGCGTAGAACGAGATTGTCTGTGCGCGGCCGCTGAGACGGGGTGAAATCAGCCAGTCGTCATTGCTCTCTGTCATAGAAGCTACGCAAGCCATGCACTGACGGCCTGAATGGGCTTCAAGATAGGTCATGAAGGATGGTATTGATCCGGCCTTCTCAGCATCAAAAATCATGAATGCCATGGGCTGACCAAGGTTGGGATATGACAGATAAGCATTAGGAGTCATGGCGAGCACGCTTGTAAACTGGCCGTCGGCATCGATGGTTGTCCAGTCGCCGATATAGTCTTCCTTTACAAATGAGTTAGACAGACCGGTGGAGAAGAGAGGATAATCCTCGAAGCTTTCCTCTACATTAATAAATGCATTGCCGGTGGCTGGTGCCTTCCATGACAGACTCACGTTTGAGCCGTTTTCGGTAGCCTCAAGTTGTGTAGGAGCCGGGAAGGAGTTGTTAACGACAGCTACGTCGAATGAAGCCGAAGTGTTGTCGTCGGGGTTGCTGTCACCGTTGCAAACAACGTTGATGGTGTAGCTTATTGACTTGCGACCGTCGGCAGCAACGACATCTGTGAGGTTCACAGCCTTGATCTGATCGAATTCAACGCCTTCTGCATTGGCCGAAGCAACGGTCTTGCCGTCGCGGATGAGCTCTACAGTGAAGCGCTCGGGCTTGTTGGCACCGTTGTTATAGACATTAGCGGTGAAGGTGGCCGCAACACCAGGGCGAAGCATGCGGGGTGCTTCATAACTCTTGAGAGTCAGGTCTGTGGTGTTGATGTCCTGAACTTCGATGTTATCAATGGCGGGACGGTAGTCGGTGCATTTGTAAACGATTTTGAAGAAAACGTTCTTGCCACGATATTGGTCGAGGCGCACTGAATATTTTGTCCATTTGCGGTGTATACCGACATTAATGTATGTTTCTCCGGCTTTTTTGAAACCAGTGCCGTCGTTAACGTAAACCTCAAAGGAGTCTTCTCCATCTTCCTGGCAGAGATACCAGAATGAGAAGACAGGATTCTTGACGTCTTTCAGGCTGACAGTGCCGGTGATGATTTCACCGCTGTGACCGCGATAGCAAGAGAACATCAGGAATTTGTCGTCACCGTCAACGTCGACGATTTCTTCCGACACGTTCCACACCGAGTTGGTGTGTGAAGAAGTGGTGATATAGGTGTTCTTTTCTGATCCGAAAGTTTCGGCGTAGGGCACAGGGTAGGGCTTGCCGACAGGAGTGGCAGTTGCAATAGCCGGTTCCCAATCGTTTACACCGCGATCGGTTTCAGAGCATACGAGGTATGTGAGGAATTCCTGCTCATAGTCGGCTTCAACGTGGCGGAAGGTGTAAGATGTCTCCTTAACGCCGCGACCCTTTACCTGAAGGTTCTGATTGGGCTTCTTGGTGCCGATCATGTATGAAATGAGCGCTGGGTTGATGGGATTGCCGTCGACGTCGGTGGTAGGAGCGTCCCATGTCACTGTAATCTCACCAACATTCTGGGTCTGATATGCCTCGATGTTGCGGGGAGATCCGGCATAGTTGATGCCGACATAAGCTCTTGCTTCGGCAATGCGGCCATCGCCTTCAGAGTTATGTGCAAAGATCTGATAATCGTGGAAGCCAGAGGCGTCGGGAGTGTCGGTGAAAGTGTAGGTATTGCCGGGAACTACGCCGGTGAAGCGGTGCACAGCCTTGCCGTCGCGAACAACTTCGATATAATCGATATATGAGAGTTTGGTGTCGTCGGCGGTAGTGTTGGGTGCAGTAACCTTAACCTCAGCTTTAAGTGCGCCCATGTCGTCGGGAGTGACGGTCACGGTGGGGAAGCTCGGTGCGCCAAGAGCTACACCCTTGCGGATGTGCAGGTCGTCGATATAGATGCCATACATATTGCGTGCGCTGATGGCGTGCACGGCAAAGTAGTATGTGCCGGCTTTGTCAACAATCACGTCGGCAATGGGTGTTTTGGTCTTAGCGTCTACAAGGTTTGTTGCGTTGTAGATTGAGGTTGTCAGGGCCTCAGCAGTCGGAGCGTTACCGATGAGCAGCTCGAAAGTCTCAGCAAACTGTATATCACGCTGCCAGATGTCGAGAGTCATGCGATAAACTTTGCCCGGCTCAAGATAGATGCCGGGGGTAACCAGGTAGTCATTGGCTGCATTTGTGGGGCTGAAGCCGTAGAATGCATGATGATTCCAATACATCCACTTTACTTCGTCGTTGTTGCCGTCGATGATTGTCATGTCAGACATTGCGTCGGCTGTGTCGAAGTCCTGGAAGTAGGGGAGAGATGTAGTTGCATCGCCGCCGCCTTCAGTCACGGTTACTTCTACGGTTGCTTCTTCTGAAGTATTGCCGTTGTGAGTCACACTGACACCAAGAGTATATGTGCCGGCAGCAGGAACAGTTACAGGCACATTCACGCGATCCCAGGGGGCTACCATGCCGTTTGCTATTTCAGTGCCGTCGAGAGTAACCTTGTAGGTCATGGCTGTGGTTATGGCCGTACCGTTGGTGTAAGTTTCGGGAGTTGTGAAGCTGAAGGTGCCCTGCAGGTTGCCTTTGGCAAAGTTTGCAGATAGATCGTAGGGAGGCATAGGTGCGTCAGCGCTCTGGTTCTTACCATGTTCGAGCACAAACATACCTACCAGCTCCTCATTGTTGGCCAGGTCATAAAGCTTGGTGGCAGCGGCAGTGGTAGTGTTTACCTTATATAAAGCCGAGCCTGAGCTGTTTGATGTGGCTACATAGAAAATGCCTGTGGCTGTGTCGATAGTGCCCGATGTGAGGTTTTCAGACGAAAGACCCGTGTTGCCGATTGTTGTGAGGGCGCCGTTTGAAAGCGAAACTTTGCTGAGCACGCCGTCGGCATCAATGGCATACAGCACACCAGAGGCATCAAATGCGCAGGCCATCCAAGGATTGCTGATGGTGGATATTGTCGAGCGGTCGAGGTTGTCGGGGTCGAGAATACCGAATTCATAACCGGTGAGGCTCATGTCTCTGAAGCAACCGTAAGTCTTGTCGGTTTTTTCGTCGTAAGCCATCGCGGTTGAGATGTTTGATTCGTCGCCGGACACAGAAGTGCCAAGGCTCTCCCATGACTTGGTGCTGAAGGGGGCACATTCAACGAATACGCCCAATCCCCAGTCAGACCAGTCTTCCATGTTGAAGCTGTAGAAAGTGTTGTTGCCTACATATCCGGCACCGGCATTGGCGTTGAATGAAAAATGTGTCTTGAGAGTCTCAAATCCATAGTCTGAGGGGGCGAAAGAGTAAACACCCACGGCCTGACTTGATGAATTTGAGTTGATGATGGCGGCGCACAGCAGAGGATCTGATGCTGCGCGGGCTGCCCGCTGAGATCCGGCAGGCACACTGAAATTGACTGAAGGGGCAGCTACACCGCGTTTACGGGCCTGAAGAAGCTTCTGTGCTTTCTCCGGAGCCTTGAATGACACGAAGTTGCCCTTGCCTTTGCGAGGATAACCAGGTTCGAAGTCGGTTTGCGGCGTTGCGGCCGAGACTCCAAGGGCTCCTGTCAAAGCAATTGCGTAGAGCAGGTTTCTGAAAATTCTGTTCATAGAGAATGTTGATTGGTTATTTAAATACTATGTGTTTGTATTATTGTTTATGAGTTTATAATTGATTTATAATATAGGACTCAGCAGACGCACAATCGATTCAGTCCACTTTTGTGAAAGTGGCCGTTTGCGCCACATGGCGGGGGTGATGCGCGTGCATTGTTGTTGGTCGGTGAGAAATATCTCGGTCATCCTGTGATTGACCTCTGAGGAGTAGATAAACAGGTTCCCCTCGAAGTTGTGCTCAAATGAGCGAAAGTCGAAGTTAGTAGAGCCTATGGTAGTGAGTTCGTCATCGATCACCATAGTCTTTGCATGCAGCATGCCGGGATCATAAAGATAAAATTTAATTCCTGCCTGCAAGCATTCGGCTATGTAAGAGAACGATGCGTTGCGCAGCAGTTTTGAGTCATTGCGGCGAGGTATCATCACTCTCACGTCAACTTTTGCCAAGGCCGCTGCTTGCAGAGCTTTAAGCAGGCTTTCGGTCGGCAGAAAGTATGGTGTCTGCAAGTAAATGCGTTTCTTGGCCGTAGCGATAGCCTTGAAGAATATGAAGGCGATGTTGGTCCATTGACTCATGGGGCCCGAGGTGAGCACTTGCACAGCTGCGTGCATTCCTTCATGTGGTTGAGGTGTTGCAGGCACTTCCTCTTCAATGAGGGGTAGTCCCATGAAATTCCAGTCAACAGCAAAGGAGAACTGCAGGCCACTGACTGCCGGCCCGGTGATGCGCACATGGGTGTCGCGCCAGCAACCGAACTGTTTGCCGCCGTCGATATATCTGTCTGCGATATTCATACCGCCGATATATCCTATTTTACCGTCGATAATGCAGAGTTTGCGGTGATTGCGCCAATTGATGCGTGTGCCAACTGCCGGGAAGGTAACCTTGAAGAAAGGATAACACATTATTCCGGCCTCGCGCATGCTCTTGAAGAACTTGTTGGGCACTTTAAACGACCCGACATGGTCATAAATCACTCTGACGGTAACGCCCGCTTTGGCCCGCTCGACAAGGATGTCGCGTATGCGACGCCCGATGTTGTCGTCTTCAAAGATGTAATACTGCAGGTTGATGTATTTTCTGGCAGTCTTCAAGTCGGCGATCAGGGCGTTGAATTTGTCGGTGCCGTTGGTGAATATCTCCACAGAGTCTGTTGTATATAAAGCCGACCCGCCGAGCGAGCGTGTGAGCTGTATGTGTTGTGCAGACTCGGCCGACAGAGACTCGTGTTTTACATTTTGCTGCGGGAACTTGCGTTTTAACCGGCGGCTGTTGCGGCGCGATATCATGCGCTTGTTTTTGATCGAGCGGCCAAAGAAGAGATAGAATACTATACCCATCACCGGCAACAGCAAGAGCACTGTAACCCAGGCGAGTGACTTCACCGGATTGCGGTTCTCCGACACAACAACAGCGATGATGCCGGCTACGGTCACACCATAAAGCACCATAAGAGTCCAGTAGACCCATGGCATCGTTATGTAGTATGACATTAATTCAAACATCTGTTGTGCGTTGTGATAGAATTATATAACGGATAATGACTGTCTTTTATTATCTGCCGGCACGTTTGCGTGTGAGATAATCGCCCAACCATACTCCGAGGATGATGAGTATGCACCCTGTGCATCCCACGATTGTTATTGTTTCGTCAATGAGAATTGCAGAAGCAATCAGGGTGATGACCGGCTGAAAATACATGTAGTTGCCTGCTTTCACTGCACCGAGGCCCTTGTTGGCGAAAGCCCACAGCACATAACCTATAAGCGACGCATAGAGAGCCAGGAAAACGATATTGCCCCACACTGCAGTCTCTGCCAGCACATGCCAGCCGCAAAAGTGGGGTTGCATGATCAGGAAGGGCAGTGCACTCACTACACCATAGAAAAATGTCTTGCGTGTGATGAACCATACATCGTAGTGCGAAGTAAGACGCCGCAGGATAATGGAATAAATGGCCCATGACACTGCTGCCAGCAGGGCCAGGACATCGCCCAGCGGGTTTACTTCGAGATTAAACGAAGCATTGAAAATCACGCATACTACGCCGGCAAGAGCTATCAGCGATCCGAGCAGAGTGCCCCCGTTGATGGATTCGCGTTTATAGATCATCCCCACAAGCAGTGTGGTTATCAGCGGAGAGGTGGATGTGAGCAGCGACACATTTGTCACGAGGGTGTACTCGAGGCCGGTATTTTCGAGAATGAAATAGATAGACCCTGAGAGCATGCCGCAGAGAGCAAACAGGCCTTCGTCGAGGCGTGTATTGGCGCGTATCTGCTTGTGCACAAATGCCAGTAGTATGAGATAAGCAATGATGAAGCGATAGAGATATGCCTCGACTGAGCTGAGACCTGCGTCAAGCAGCACTTTTGTCGAAACGAAAGAAATACCCCAGGCGATGACTGACAGCATAGCGCCTATGTGATATATCAGAACTGAACTTTTTCCGCCGAGAGCGTTGGTCTTTGCCGGCTTCATGATTATATGTTTAATAACCCCTCAGAGGGGGGTAAATTGCAGATTTTATTGTTTATAAGGGCTCGCACGGTGGCTTTTTGTGCTTGCCAGTTGCAAATTTACACATAATTTCTCTTTTTAAGAAAACTTATAGCAGGGAATAATTGTATTATTTGTACGCAGTCGGTAAATTTGCGCCCTCCAAGCGCTGACTCTCCCGGCTGATTTATTAATTATCGAATATTAATTCACGTAAAAAACTATAAGTTATGAAATTTATCAAGGTAGCCGGTATCGCTCTCATCAGCGCGGCAATGTTAGTAGGACAGACTTCTTGCTCTTCAATGACAAACACAGGTAAAGGAGCACTCATTGGCGGCGGTGGCGGCACTGCCCTCGGTGCAGGTCTTGGCGCACTCATCGGTGGCGGCAAGGGTGCAGGCATCGGCGCTGCAATAGGTGCAGCCGTTGGTGCAGGTGCAGGTGCGCTCATCGGTCAGAAGATGGATAAACAGCAGAAGGAACTGCAGGCCAAGCTCGCCGAGCAGGCTAAGGTAGAGGAGGTTAAGGATCAGAACGGCCTCAAGGCAATCAAGGTAACCTTCGATGGCGGTATTCTCTTCCCCACCAACGGCACCACCCTCAGCCAGCATGCTCAGCAGGATCTCACAGCGTTTGCTCACAACCTTATCGAGAACCCCGGTACCGACATCGAGGTAATGGGCTTCACCGATAACACCGGCACATATCAGGTCAACGAGCGTGTTGCCAATGGTCGTGCCGACGCCGTAAAGACCTACCTCATCAACAGCGGTATAGCACCTTCGCGCATTGCGGCCAAGGGCGTGCCTATGGCCGATTATGTAGCCTCAAATGACACAGCGGCCGGTCGTGCACAGAATCGTCGTGTTGAGGTCTTCATTACCGCAAGCCAGCAGATGATTCAGCAGGCTGAAAACGGCACATTGCAGTAAAGAACTTGCAATAGAATCGCTATATTTCCCCTGTCCGGCGGACTCAGAGCATATAAACAAAGCTCTGTGCCGCCGGACTCGTTTTTTGTATATTTGTGTGAGGTGGTTGTTGTTAAGTATTATTTTATTTGTATCTTTGCAATCGCAGACCGCCTTGCAGAAGCCCCGGTCCGGGGATCAGCGGGAGGGTCAGCAGTTATCGCCTTGGCGCGTTCTTGCTGCGCAAGCGGCAAGCCGATGAGCCATGGCGAAGACATAAATATTAGAAAAGCGTTTATC